>PAJK01000104.1 GCA_002706025.1 Oceanospirillaceae bacterium | reverse complement strand
CTTTGTTGAGATATTGATTCGACACCATTATCAAAACGGGAAACTCTCTTCTTTTCAATAAGAAGTGTCAGATCAGGTCTGAACTAATTCAATTTATGACTTTACGTCTGTAATCAAGACATCCCTCAACAGCTTCCCAAATACTCTCTAAGGATTTTTCTGGGTTCTCTATAAAACAGAAATCCTTTGGGATAATCAGCTGTGACCTTTTACCTCCTTTTTCATTATAAATACCTGACCTAAACTTTCGAAAACAGTTGATAAAGTAGCCAGTATTCTGCTTTCGTTTTTCTCTTCCATCTATGGAAATAGGTCCGAATTTCCTTACATGCTTAAGTCGCTTAAAAGATTTAACCCTTTGGACTGATCGCAAGTGTCTTCGCCATCCCCTCTGCTGATATATAGAAGACCCTCTTTTACCAAATCCATTCATTCATTGTTTCCCTTGCAACATAGTGTATCAAAAGCCACTCAAATCAGATGATATTATTAATTGTTATCAATATAACATTTTGTCTTCCAACTGATCACTAAAGCCTTCCTTCCATTAAGACCACACACGCTATAAATAATACCATCAATACAGACTACCAACAGCCTTCTACTCACGATCCGAATGCCTATCACGAACTTCACTTAAACCCAAACTTCGATCTTAAAACCAGCTCATAGATGTCATCCAGACGATAATGGGACTAATAGACTATTCAACGGGTCAATTTTATTAGTTGCTCATAAGGTATGACAGCTTGCCAACCTACCACTAGCCCTCTCAAATTTCCTCTGCGGCATTACTGCACCAGGCAAGTAGTCAACAGGAAAACCCCGGCTGCTTTCACAGCCGGGGTTTCTGCGCTAAGTCTCTCACCAGGAGAGACATATGTTTAAAGCACCGCTTTAATCTGAAGCGACGTTTTTATTTAACGCAATTCAGCAAAGCTCACTGCTCAGGCTGCTGATCCCAGCATACGACGCAGCACGTAGTGCAGGATGCCGCCGTTGCGGAAGTATTCCAACTCGTTGAGTGTGTCGATACGGCACAGTGCTTTAAAGGTCACTTTGCTGCCGTCGCTTTTCTCAGCTTCAACTTCAAGTTGCTGATGCGGTTTGAGCTCGTCGCTGATGCCTTTAATGCTGAATATTTCATCACCTTTCAGGCCCAGTGAGTCGATGCTTTCGCCGTCGGCAAACTGCAGTGGCAGCACGCCGAAGCCCACCAAATTTGAACGGTGAATACGTTCAAAGCTTTCTGCGATCACAGCTTTAACGCCCAGCAGTTGGGTACCTTTGGCTGCCCAGTCACGGCTGGAGCCGGTGCCATATTCTTTACCGGCCAGTACCACCAGTGGTGTATTACTTTGCTGGTATTTCATCGCCGCATCGTAAATCGCGACTTTGTCTCCAGTCGGAAAATAGATGGTGTTACCACCTTCTTCACCGTTGAGCAGACGGTTGCGGATACGGATGTTGGCGAAGGTACCGCGCATCATGACTTCGTGATTACCCCGGCGTGAACCGTAGGAGTTAAAGTCCTGCGCTTTAACGCCCTGCTGCTGCAGGTAAATACCCGCCGGTGATTCCGGTTTGATATTACCCGCCGGTGAAATATGGTCGGTAGTAATGGAATCACCAAACACGGCCAGTGCCCGGGCGTTTTCGATATTGCTCAGTGCTGGCAGCGGCTGATCGATGGCGGTGAAGTACGGTGGATTACGCACGTAGGTGGAATCCTCACGCCATTGGTAAGTCTCGCTATCGGCCACGGCGATGCTGCGCCAGTGTTCGTCACCGGTAAATACATCGGCGTAACGGCTGCGGTACATATCGCTGCTGACCTGGGCCACAGCGGCTTTTATCTGCTCACTATCGGGCCATACGTCTTTCAGATACACCGGCTCACCCTTGTCGTTCAGACCCAGAGGTTCAGCTTCAAGGTCCATGGTGGTTTTACCGGCCAGTGCGTAAGCGACAACTAACGGCGGCGAAGATAACCAGTTTGCCCGTACCAGTGGGTGAATACGGCCTTCAAAGTTACGGTTACCGGACAGCACTGCGGACACGGTCAGATCGTGCTCGGCAATGGCTTTGCTGATCGGTTCCGGCAGTGGGCCTGAGTTACCGATACAGGTGGTACAGCCGTAGCCACTCAGATAGAAACCGAGTTTTTCCAGATACGGCATCAGGCCAGCTGCGGTCAGGTAGTCGGTCACGACTTTAGAACCTGGGGCCAGTGAGGTTTTTACCCAGGGTTTGGTGACCAGACCTTTTTCCACGGCGTTTTTCGCCAGCAGACCAGCGGCCATCATCACGCCCGGGTTGGAGGTGTTGGTACAGGAAGTAATCGCGGCAATCACCACCGCGCCCTGCGGCAGGTCGTGAGTTTCGCCGTTCAGTTCAAAGCTGGCGCCGCTGTCTTCAGCCTGAGCACCACCCTCGCTTTCGAGACGGGATTCTTCATTGTTCTGTGGCACCAACTGCAGTGCTAACAGATCGTGGAATGCGTCTTTGACTTTAGCCAGAGGTACACGGTCCTGCGGACGACGCGGACCGGCCAGTGCAGGTTCGACTGTGCTCAGATCCAGCGTCAGGCTGTCGGTGAAAGCGGGTTCTTCTTCCGCCGGATCGTGCCATAAGCCCTGAGCTTTGCAGTAATCTTCCACACGCTGAATCACGGCATCATCACGGCCGGACAGGCGCAGATAATTCAGGGTTTCGTTATCCACCGGGAAGAAACCACAGGTTGCCCCATATTCCGGTGCCATATTGGCGATGGTTGCACGGTCAGCAAGTGCTAACTGGCTCAGACCCGGGCCATAGAATTCAACGAATTTACCGACCACACCTTTCTGGCGCAGCATTTCGGTTACGCGCAGCACCAGGTCGGTGGCGGTAACACCGGCCGGCAGGCTGCCTTCAAATTTAAAGCCCACCACTTCCGGCACCAGCATAGAAACCGGCTGACCGAGCATGGCGGCTTCGGCTTCAATACCGCCGACACCCCAGCCGAGAATACCGAGGGCGTTAATCATGGTGGTGTGTGAGTCTGTACCCACTAAGGTATCCGGGTAGAGCACATCGGCATCACCCTCTTTACCCTGCCAGACGACCTGCCCCAGATACTCAAGGTTTACCTGGTGGCAGATACCTGTGCCCGGCGGCACCACGCTGAAATTATCAAACGCTTTCTGACCCCAGCGCAGAAACTCGTAACGCTCGCCGTTACGTTCCATTTCTTTTTTCACGTTGTCATCAAAGGCGTGGGAGGAACCGAATTCATCGATCATCACTGAGTGGTCGATGACCAGATCCACCGGAGACAGCGGGTTAATCTGCTCAGGGTCGCCACCAGCTTTCACCACCGCATCGCGCATGGCAGCGAGATCGACCACGGCGGGTACGCCGGTAAAATCCTGCATTAATACCCGCGCCGGACGGTATTGGATTTCACGGTCGGAAGATCGGGTTTTCAGCCAGTCGGCCAAACCCTGAATATCGTCTGCGGTAACGGTTACGCCATCTTCGTGGCGCAGCAGATTTTCCAGTAAGACTTTAAGAGAGCGCGGTAAACGCTGGATGTTGCCGATGCTTTCGGCGGCTTTTGGCAGGCTGTAATACGCGGTGGACTTACCGCCTGTGGATAACGTGCTTCGGCTGTGGAAGCTGTCTTTGGAGCGACTGTCATTCTTCCCGGACATAACTCATCTCCTTATCTCGGTTGATTAACCGACAGAGCGGAGACAGTCAGCCTGCATCCGGCCCTGCTGGTAATACTTTTTAAGTACTGCATTACCGACAAGGCCGTTGCGGGCTTAGTTCATTCCATGTGGCGAACGCACTATTACACTGATGAATCAGTATTAATACGCATGCTTTGCCGCTGCTCTCATCAAGCGCTTATCAGGCGCCCAGCAGAGCCACAGAACGAACCAGAACGGTTACGATCAGAACCAGCATCACCAGCCAGGTAACCATGGTGCCGTACACACGACCGGAATGGGTGCCACCTTCACTGATGGTAAAGCCCCAGGCATGCAGCAGGCGGGCAAGAAGAAATACGATGCCGCAACCATGCAGCAGCCAGACTGGCGCACCATTGGCCTCAGCCACCATTAACAGCAGCAGAACCGGCAGCGCATGTTCCAGCAGGTTAGCGTGGGTACGGATAGCAACGGCAAGCTGCGGCAGACCGCCATCATGAATACCGACATTGTTTTTTAAACGGGAACTGACGACCCGATAGGCTAATACCAACATCAGCAATGCGGATAATGCGACATAAATTCCGCTGACGGGAAACATAGATAACTCCTGAGTGATGGTTAATACTTACGGAGGATACACACTGACGCTGTACGAAAAAACAACGGAATGAAAAGATGATTAAAAAGTCCGGCTTACACAGATACCTTTTACCCTGAATTTAACGCCTTTTTCTTTCTTTTAGGTATTTACATAAGTATTAATACCTAAAATTGAGTGCCTATTCCGGGGAAGTGTTCACTTAGTCTGCGCTGCATACACTGGCGATTTGATTATTCGTTAACAGCGGAGCAGCTATGAAGATTTTTCTGACCGGATTGTTACTGATTCTGGCACTGAACACTCAGGCATCCCCCTCTCCTGACGCCTGCCATACCGTGAATATCGGCGTGGTCGACTGGACCGACCTGCACGTTGCCAATGGCATTGCCGAACAACTGTTGCTGCGCCTTGGCTATAACGTCAACCTCAACGAACAACCGGCTACACCGGAGATATTCGCCAGCATGGCAGACAACCAGATTGATGTTTTTCTGGGCTACTGGACTCCGGCGATGAGTACTATTGCCCGCCCCTATTTTGCTGACGACAAAGTCGTACTGATTAACGACAACCTGCAGAACGCACGCTGGACATTGGCAGTGCCGACGTATCTGTACGAACAGGGCCTGCAGAGCTTCGCCGATATTGCACGCTTTGACGCGCAACTGGAAAGCCGCATTTATGGTCTTGAAAAGGGCAGCAGTGGTAACGCCGCTATTCAGGATATGATTGAGAAAAATTCTTTTGGTCTGAAGGATTTTAAGCTGATTGAAACATCGGAACGACTGATGCTGGCGCAGTTGCGCGGCCGCAGCCGGCGTCAGGAAGCCGTGGTCATCCTCGGCTGGGCACCACATCCGATGAACCTGAATTACGATATCCGTTACCTTGCCGGTGGCGATGATTACTTTGGTCCGGATTATGGTCATGCCACGGTGAACACCACGGCACGACGGGAGTTTGTTGATCAGTGCTCCAACCTGAAACGGTTTTTCAGCAACCTGAAATTCACCGCCCCAATGGAAGAAGCCATTATGGATCAGACCACCAATGGCTTTGTGCCGGTGGATCGTGCAGTGCGCATGTGGATGCATAAAAATCCACAGCAGGTCAAAGTCTGGCTGGATGGTATCACCGACCTGAACGGTAAGACGCCGGATATTGATGGTCTGATTGATGGTATGAAACTGAGCATGAACGACTGAGCCGTTTACGCCAGCGGCTTTTGTTCACCAACTTCTGCCAACACCTTATTATTCCGTCTGCCACTACTCCCACAAAATGGATGAACAGTGGCAGCGTAATAGCATTGAGTATCCGGGCAAACACGGGCAGCATAAGCGGACAATAAGGAAATTCCGCAGGCGGTACCGTCCTATGCAACGACCTATGCAACGACTTTGTGTCCGTTACTCTCTGGCGCTGATGCTGATCTTTCAGCTGGCTGTTCTGAGCGCCCCCCAGGCCCGGGCTTTTGAAGTCCGTGCGCATATCGCTGCCTGTGAACTGGCCTGGCAGCTGGCCCAACCACAAACCCGCCAGTGGCTTAAAGACACATTAAGAGACAGCCCCTTCAAACGTTTTAACGCTGCCTGCCCATGGCCGGATAAGGCACGGGATGAATCGCGCTTTAAAGATACCGGCCCCTGGCATTACGTCAATGTCGATGAAAATGCTGTTAAGGTGTCAGAGCAGGACTGCTCGCGCAAAGGCTGTGTTTTAACGGCCATTGAGGCTATGAAACAACGGCTGCTGCAGGCGTCCTCGCCCTCGCCTTCAACCTTAACCTCAACCCCAACCCCAACTTCAGCCCAGACTGGAGCAGAAATCAGCGGGCTGAACCGGCAATACCGCACAGACGAACTTGAGCCCTGGCAGGCGTTATTATTTTTCAGTCATTTTGTAACCGATCTGCACCAGCCACTGCATGTCAGCTACGCCGATGATCGTGGCGGCAATCGTGCAAAAATTAAATTTAATGGTGAGTGGACTAATCTGCATCGGCTGTGGGATGGCGAATTACTTGGCATGTACAGCGTCAGTCAGCTGATTAACGACTGGCAGCAGCACCCCGTCAGCGACGACAGGCTACAGGGCACAACAGCGGAGTGGGCAACAGAATCTCTGCTGCTCACACGGCGGATTTATCTCGACTATCAACAGCGCAAAAACAAGCAGCAAAAAGAAATCGGCGACCAGTATCAGGCTATGCTTGCACCTGCGCTGGAACAGCGTCTGCAGCTGGCGGGCAGCCGCCTTGCAGCCGAATTGGATGCAATTGCGACACAGGTCACAGCCCGTGCACAGGCAGATTGAACCTTTACCGGCATCCGGGTTCAGTGACATACAGGTTCACCGGATATGAAGCCCAGGCATCCGGACTTCAGATGAATCGTCGCTCTCAACAGACAACGTAAGCAGAAGGAAAAACAATGAAAACATTGATGTTCACCAGTGCGGCAACCGCCGCAATTTTATTGGCTGCCCCTGCAGCTCAGGCCGGCATGGTCAGCACCTGCACCCACGCGGATCAGACCCGCGTTATTGAAGTGGTTTATACCGGCGAGGGCGTACTGCCCTGCGAAGTTCACTACAGCAAAGATGCCGGCACCCAGACATTGTGGAGTGCAACCAACGTCGCCGGTTACTGTGAAGAAAAAGCCGCAGCCTTCGTCGAAAAACAGCAGGGCTGGGGCTGGGAATGCACCACCGCTATCAGCGACGATATGCAACAGACCATCGACGAATCGGTTGCCGCTCCGACAACGCAGGAATCAGAATCTGTTGAGACTGTCAGTGAAGCTGAGATGACCAGCAGCGCAGAAACTGAAGCAGCTGCAATGCCTGTGACTGAAGCAGCATCGGCAGCGCCAGAAACTACAGCGCCAGAAACTACAGCACCAGAAATTGCAGAGCCGGAAGAAAACGTACCGGCGGCAACAACACAGGCGATTGCTGACTGAGTTATTCGCTTGGGTGAATAGAGTGGCAATAAAAAACCGGCAAATGCCGGTTTTTTATTGCTTAAAGCAAATCGATTACAACGCCTTCAGATTAAACGACACGCCCACATAGGACGAATCATCAATATCGTATTTGTGCTCGATATCGGTATCAAAACCATGGCTGTCGTCAATTTCCAGACGCTGACCAACCTGACGGCCCGCTTCCAGCTGCATTTCAAATGGTCCACCAACATCAAAGGTTATACCCGCACCAACACGGAAACCGGTCTGGCGTAAGTAGTAATCACGGTTGCTGTGGCCATCGTCATACACGTGCCAGCTGCCACCGTAAGGGAACAGGCCAGCAAAATAACTGTAGGTTTTTTCCGGGAAGTAACGCACTCCTGTAGCCGGAAAGCCCAGTGTAACTTCCAGATTGGATACACCTTTGTAGCTGTAGCCACCAATCGGAATCAGACGGTCGGCGCCCAGCAGACGGCCATACATCAGACCCAGGCTGTAGTTGTGATTACCGGCATCCCAGGTGTATTGACCAAAGGTACTGAAGGTAAAGTCTTCACTCTGAATATCGTCCAGAGATGAGCGGATGGATGGATTTGCACCAAATGAAAAGCTGTCACCACTGGCCAGTTGCTGACGGAAACGCAGTGGCATAGAAATATCATATACACGCAGTGTCTGATCCATAAAGCCGGTATCTTCCACCTTAAACTGACGTTCAGCCACGTTTACTTGCATCAGAAACATGCTGTCTTCAGGGGAACCAAAAGTGCCTGCTGGTACCGTCAGACGGATATCCTGCTGTTTTACTTTACCGTCACCGTCTTCAAAATCGGCGGATGAAAAGTAGGTGTAACTCAGCGTGCCGGACGGTGGTGCGGCAAAAGTGACCGGGGCTGCCAGAAGCATGCAGGTGGTTGGTAACAGGAATTTACCTGACGTCATCAGGTGACTGCGCAAGAACATATTAAGTACCGTCGCTGAGAAATTTCACGAACGATAGCAAAATAATTGATCATTAATCTGAACAAGTCTGTTACGATTGGCCGTAATACTCCCATTCCGGTCAATAATCGGCGGATTAATTACAGCGACTCATTAAAGATTTAAATATCAGCGGATACAGGCAGTATTTATCTGCCTGCATCATAATGTAATAAAAAACAAAATCCCTGTTAATACGATGTTAATGCTTTATCGCTGATTATGATTGCTCGATCAGCGTGACATCAGAGATGTGATTTACACCTTAGGCAATGCTCTTGCCATAATCGCTTCACAATCGATTCCGCTTTCCAGCGTACCGTAGTTAAAGGCACCATTGCGGGCGATCCGCGAACGGATGAAGGCATCGGCAATCAGAGCGTCACCGTGCTGAATCAGCACACTGGCCTGCAAACCGACAGCAAGTTTATCCACCACGGTGCGGGAGCGATATTCCAGCGTGCTTATATCGCTGAACTCGCCCTGCAGATCCTGCAGAAACTGATCGTATTGCGGGTATTTACCACAGCCTTTTTTCAGTTCGTTAAAGAAAGCGTCAACGACTTTTGGCTCTTTGCTCATGGCGCGCAGCACATCCAGACACTGTACATTGCCGGAGCCTTCCCAAATAGCATTAACCGGCGCTTCGCGGTAAATACGCGGCAGAATGTTATCTTCTACGTAGCCAACACCGCCAATACACTCCATCGCCTCATAGGCAAAATGTGGGGCGCGTTTGCAGATCCAGTATTTACCGACGGCGGTGGCCAAACGCGCGAATAAGTTTTCCTGTTCATCGTTAAGATTATCCAGCGCGTGACCAACACGCATGGTAATGGCCAGTGCCGCTTCACTTTCAATGGCCAGATCCGCCAGCACATTCTGCATCAGTGGCTGCTGGTGCAGATTTTTTCCGAAGGCTGCACGCCCGGACGTATGGTGCATTGCCTGGGCCAGTGCGCCGCGCATTAAAGCTGATGAACCGATCATGCAGTCGAAGCGGGTCATGGACACCATTTCGATAATGGTGCGTACACCTTTACCTTCTTCCCCCACCATCCAGGCAAAGGCACCGCGATATTCAACTTCTGACGATGCGTTAGACACGTTGCCGAGTTTATTTTTCAGGCGCTGAACGTACATCTGGTTTTTGCTGCCGTCCGGACGCCAGCGCGGTAGCAGAAAACAACTCAGACCTTTTTCTGTATGCGCCAGCATTAAAAACGCATCACACATAGGCGCAGAGCAGAACCACTTGTGGCCAACGATTTCGTATTCACCGCCATTGCCGGTTTTTTCATTCAGAGGATAGGCCCGGGTGGTATTGGCGCGCACATCAGAACCGCCCTGTTTTTCCGTCATGGCCATGCCGATGGTCACGCCTTTCTTATCGAAGTAAGGGACGTTACGTTCGTCATACACAGGCGCCATAATTTTCGGCAGCCATTCTTTTGCTACTTCTGGCGCGTGCTGTAACGCCGGAACAGCGGCAAAGGTCATGGTCAGTGGGCAACCGGAACCAGCATCGGCATTCATGTGCTGATAGACCATTCCGGCGCGGGCAACATGGGCGCCTTTTTTATCGCTTTTCCATGGCAGCGAATGCATATCGGCTTCGATCGCCGTACGCATTAACTCATGATAAGCCGGATGAAATTTCGCCAGATCAATGCGCTTACCAAAGCGGTCGTGGGGATAAAACTCCGGTTTATTTTCGTTGGCCTGAAAACCGGCTTCGATCAGATCACCACCACAGCGTTCGCCATATGCAATTAACTGCTCTTCCGCCCAATCCCCGCTGTAGGCTTTTACCCAGTATTGCAGCGCGGTATCGCTGAGGTAGGTGTTAAAGTTTTCCAGCGCCGTTGGCTGGTTAAAAACCGGATGGGTTTCTGCCTGTGTTTTATGCTGCTGGCAGTCAAACTGTTGATAATCCAGCGCTGTAAATTCTGTGTGTTTGTTCATTACCGCCTCCTGATTTTTTTAGTTATCGTTATTCACTTTTTATTTTTAAAGGTCGCATGCTTTACGACTGAATGTTTTATGACTGAATGCTTTATGACTAAACAGTCACCGCAGTCCCCAGTGCACGCATGCACAATGCAGTTAACTGTCTGACCAGCTGTGCCTGCTGCTCGTCGGTTTTCTTGCCATCACAAATATCGCTGTCACTCTGAGCGTCGTCACCATATTCAGCAATACAGGCTCCACGCTGGGTCGACAGCGGACCGACTAATGCTTCAGACAACAGGCCAACCAGCGCCGCCGCACTGATGCTGGCATCCTGCAGAGCAAACTCACCACGCTGCATGCCTTCGTCGATCAGATCTTCAAAAATTTCGGCATAGGCCAGACGATACTTAAGACGCTCCTGTTCAACCCTTGGGTCGACCGGCTCAGCGATCAGGGCGTATGCCAGTTTTGGCCCCTGCAATGCCCGCCGGGCAAATACCGTGACGGCGCGGGACAGTCGTTTAGCACAGGCTTCGTCATCACTTAACGGCGCGCTGGCAGTCAGCACATTAGCGACTTCATGCTCAGTGGCGTAGCGGAACACCTCCGCCACCAGCTCGGATTTATTGGCGAAATGGCGATAAATACTGCCGGCAGCTACGCCGGAGCGTGAGGCAACCGCCACCGCAGTGGCCGCAGCAAAGCCGGATTCGGCCACCAGATCACGGGCCGCTTTCAGCAGGCGTTCGCGGGTCTGGGACTTCTTTGCCCGGGTATGTTCTGTCTCGCGGTAGACCAT
This sequence comes from Oceanospirillaceae bacterium, assembly GCA_002706025.1. Classification (GTDB taxonomy): domain Bacteria; phylum Pseudomonadota; class Gammaproteobacteria; order Pseudomonadales; family Oceanobacteraceae; genus Venatoribacter. The sequence goes on along the minus strand of PAJK01000104.1, from coordinate 42,535 downwards.
ATCATCAGCACACAAAGTAATCAGATACAAACAAGTGAATCACGATTCATTTTTTATCTCAAGGGCAATTCCGCGGCCATTACTCGGACCCGCTTTGTGCGCATCGGCAATCAAGCTGACGTTATCGCTAGACACCTGTCATATCCCCTCTTTAAGCTTGGTTTAAAATCCATTGAGTCATCTTTGCCAAGAAAGGAATCCAGCATGCAAGCCGTTATTCAGTCCGCCCGTGGACCGTTTCTGATTCTTACCCCGATGTGCGTGCTCGCCGGCGTTGGCGCTGTGGTTGAGCAGGGCATTGCGGTGCAGCTCACTGACCTGCTGCTGGTACTGCTGGGGGCTATGTGTGCGCACATCAGCGTCAATGCGCTGAATGAGTATCTGGACTTCCGCAGCGGTATCGACCTGCACACTCAGCGTACACCGTTCAGTGGCGGCAGTGGTGGTCTGCCGCAGCATCCGCAGGAAGCCGGTGGCGTGCTGATGCTGGGCATTGTGACGCTGGCCATCACCATTCTCACCGGTTTTTATTTTCTGTTTCAGGGCGAATATGGCCTGCTGCCGCTGGGGTTGGCCGGAGTAGTTATTATCATCGCGTATACGCGCCCGATTAACCGCAGCCCCTGGCTGTGTCTGATCGCACCGGGCTTTGGTTTTGGTCTGGCGATGGTTGCCGGCACAGGTTATGCGCTGGGCGCCTCCGACAGTGCGACTTTGTGGCTGGCGGCTCTGGTGCCGTTTTTTCTGGTGAATAATCTGCTGTTGCTGAATCAGTATCCGGATATTGAAGCCGACCGCGCCGGCGGCCGCCGTCATTTTCCGATCGCTTATGGCGTGAAGAACAGCACGCTGGTATTTGCTCTGAACCTGCTGGCCACGGCACTGACGATTGTCATCGGCGTGGCTCTGGGCAGCTTTCCGCTGTGGTCTCTGCTGGCTCTGGCCGGTCTGATTCCCGGCGTGATTGCCTGGCGGGGCGCGGTGCTTAATGGCGCTGATATTGGCCAGCATCCGCAGTTTATGGCTGCCAATGTGGTGGCCAATCTGCTGACACCGGCCCTGCTCGGTGTAACGCTGATTGTGTTCTGAATCAGCTCTGAATACGCGGCTCAGGTAACGGCGGTAATTCTGCGGTTGCCAGTGCCCGCGCTCTCTCTTCCGATACCCCTAATGCACGCAGCAGCAGTTCCGCACAATCGGTACCGGCATCGCGCCAGGTGCGTAAACCTTCACGCACCAGATAAATAGCGCCAAGCACCGAACTGCCGATCATGGTGATCACCGCCGACAGCTGATCCGCACGGATACGGTATTGTCCGGTCTGCACGCCATCCATCAGGATCTGCATCGGAGCACCGGAACCAAGACGACGCAGCGCAGCGCTGCTGAAGCCAAAGCGGCTGATAAAGTTACCCCAGGCCGGATCTTCGTGGGCGCGGCGGATGTAATGACGTACGCCGGTGGCCAGTTTCAGCGCCGGGTCCTGCTGCTGACGCAGGGCACTGAGAATACGCTGGTTCATTTCGTTGGCCAGATGCACGGCAACGTCTTCAAACAATGTCTGTACCGAATCGACGTGGTTATAAATGGTGCCACGGGCAACGCCCGCGGTGTCTGCCAGCTCACTGACCGTTACCTGGGTGGAGCCTTTTTCGGCGAACAGATAGATGGCGGCGTTATAAATACGTCGCTGGGCGGATGTCAGCTGAGGCTGCAACATCGTCTGCTCCTGTTTTTAATTCAGCTATCCCTGACCGGTAAAGTCACAGGGTCCGTTCGTCCGATTACTCAGACGACTATTGAGGGTAAGGCAGGCTGTTTTATTCGACACCGCCTCGTACTGCCGCGGGCGGTTTGTTGAACCTGCCGGAACCGGCAGGTCAGATTTTGTGCAAGAATATCACAGTACGCAGATAGCCGGTGTTATCCGTCTGTGACTATTCAGTAACCATGTATGAGTCAGACGGCGGACAATACCACCGGCACTTCCAGAATCGCGGCAATAGTACGCACCAGATCCAGCTCCACCGGACGCTGTACACCATCGTGATCCATACAAGTTTTCATCGCTTTCACGAAGCGGCCTTTAATGTGCGGATAAGCTTCCGTGAGCTTTGCCAACGCCAGATTGAGCGGCTTCAGGCTGTGATCGCGCGGCTGTAACTGCACACCGCTGAAGCCAGCGCTTTTGGCCGCAGCATCCAGCGCGGCGCGGGCGGCGTTTTCGTTATCGTTACCGTACCAGGCCAGTGCCGACAGGACGGTGGCGATTTCGGCGCTGAGTTTTTCCGCCTTGGCGTGCTTCGCCGCCACCGGCTGTACCGTTTCAAAATGCGGATTCAGATACTGCAGTACAAGGCGATAGAGACACCATTCAAAAATGTCGATCTGACCATCGGCTTTGGCCAGCTTCACCAGCAACTGGCGATAACTCTGATACTGGCTGAGTGACAGCTGCTTCAGTGCCGGAATGGCTTTTTCTACCAGAATCAGACGCTCGTCCGCCGGAAAACCATTCAGCACAGGCAGCAGCCGCAACACGTGTTTAAGGAAATCCATGCCCTGCTCGGCCTGCACCATATCCAGCTGCTGCTGGTGTACAAAGCGTTCTTCCGGTGCCAGTAACAGAGCGACGACCAGGGCCCGTGCGGTATACGTATCGCGGGCGGTTTCTTCCAGAACCTGGCGCCTGGAGCTGGTGTCGGAGCTGGCGCTGTCATCCTGCTGAGCAAAGTCGTCATCGCCCTGCTGGTAATCAATGGCCTCAAAAGCCTGATGCTCATCCTTGCGATCGGTGCCATCACCCACCTGATTCTGCACGCCTCTTAAGCGCCCGTTCATGCCGGCTGCGACAGCTGCTGCACCCATTCCGGCTGCAGTCAGGGCAGCAATGGTCGCTGCCGCGCTGGGTTTATCCGACTCAGCGGCGATCTCTGCATCTTCTGCTTCGGCCTGTTGCAGCAGCTGCGGTGGCAGATACCTGCCATCCCAGTTGGGTTCAACGCGGCGGATGCGGTCTTCCAGAGGCGGATGCGTAGCGAACATACGCATGTGAAAACTCATCGCCTGACCGAAAAACATGTGCGCGGTCTCTTCCCGCTCCGGACTGCTGATTTCAGAACCGGCACCATAGCCGATCACTTTCAGCGCACCGCCGATGCTTTCCGGATTGCGGGTAAACTGCACCGCTGAGGCATCGGCGAGAAATTCACGCTGGCGCGATACTGCGGCCTTAATCAGATTGCCAAAAAAGACGCCACCGTAACCTATAACGATCAGGCCAAAACCCAGCGCCAGAAACGGCACTGTACTGTTGTTGCGGTTATTGCTGCGCACCCGCGCACCACGCCCGGCGGCTTCGAGCATAAAACGGCCGATCATGCCGATGAACAGAATGCCGAACAGTACCGCCATCAGGCGGATATTAAGGCGCATATCACCGTTAAAAATATGACTGAATTCGTGGGCCATCACACCCTGAAGCTGATCGCGGCTGAGCTTGGTCATACAGCCACGGGTCACGCCGATCACCGCATCGGAAGGCTGATAGCCGGCAGCGAAAGCATTGATACTGGTGTCTTCCAGAACGTAGACCGGCGGCACTGGCATGCCGGAGGCAATGGCCATTTCTTCAACCACATTAAGCAGGCGGCGCTCGTAGAAATCGCGGGTCTGAGGTAACAGCAGACGACCACCAAGCGATTCCGCTACCCGGCGGCCACCGCCACGCAGCATCATCCATTTCACCGCACTGGCCCCCAGCACAACGATCAGTACGCCAGCAGTCACCAGCAGCCACTGCTCAATGCTCATGTAGTCGAATAAGCCAAGGCGGCCGGGCATCCCGGTGTACGGGTCATCGGCCAGATAGACGGTGTCGCGGTAGGTGCCGACCAGATTTTCATCCATGCCCCACAATACGGCCGCTAACAGCAGGTTAAGCAGAACAATCAAGGTGATGACAGCGCCGGCGAAGAGAAAAACCAACTGACCCGTGCGCTTGCGGGCCTGATCCTGATGAGCAAAAAAATCCATGGCGGGGCCTGGCTGCGAACTAAATTAAATCCCTGTCCGGCCGCCGGGCGGCAGCCGGACAATCCACATCAGAAGCTGACTTTTGGCGCAGCCTGAATCTGCGCACTGTCTTCAAATTCCAGCAGCGTAGCATCGGTCGGATGACCAAAGGCGGATGCCAGCATCACAGGCGGGAAAGACTGACGGAAAGTGTTGTAAGCCATCACGGCATCGTTAAATGCCTGGCGGGCAAACGCTACTTTGTTTTCAGTGTTGGTGAGTTCTTCCGATACCTGCATCATATTCTGATTGGCTTTCAGATCCGGGTAGGCTTCCATCACCACATTCAGACGACCCAGCGCGCCAGCAAGGTGACCTTCAGCACCGGACAGCTGCTTCATGGCATCTGCCGCACCCGGCGTGCCGGCGGCGGCTTTCAGCATGGAGGCTGCTTCGTTACGGGCAGCGATCACAGCTTCCAGCGTTTCACGTTCGTGCTTGAGGTAACCCTTGGCGGTTTCCACCAGATTGGGAATCAGGTCGTAACGGCGCTTGAGCTGCACTTCGATCTGCGCAAAGCCATTCTGGTAACGGTTTTTCAGGGCCACCAGCTTGTTATAAATACTGATGGCATAAACCACCAGCAAAGCGATGACGACCAGAATAACGATGGTAGATGTCTGCATTTTATTATGTCCTTATCGGGTCCAGTTTCCTGCGGTGTTCTGATAATAGCTGCCTTCTGAGGCGGCTTTTTGCGTCAGTTTTTCACCGGCAATTTTTTCGATATTCACCAGTTCGGTGTTCTGTTTGGAGGCGATCTTCATATACGCAGACTTGCGCTTGTTGTTGATCTCCGCCACCAGGGCTTCCACATCAGAATTACCCGCCACCACAGGTGCCAGGTAACCATTCAGTGCTTCACCCACCAGCCCCATTTCTTTGGCGCTGTCGAGATCCATTGCCCAACTGCTTAACGATACCAGTAAAGCCATCAGCGTCAGTGTGATTCGTTTCATAAATATCTCCGTTTTTCCCGACCTGAGCTCAGAACAGTTCATCGTTTTGTTCGAACAGGTTATCCAGGTCTTTTTCTACTTTGACGCGGATTTCATGTTCAATTTTTACGTTCAGATTAATCACTATGGGTTCTTCCGGCGCCGCCAGTCTGACCGTACAGGCAGTCAGCGGGAGCAGCAGCAATAATGTAAGAAACGGTTTCATTGGGGTTCCTGCCAATTAGGATATAAATCTCAGACAATCACTCTACCGGCAGGTGCCATGAAAGCAACAACAAAACAGTCCTTAATAGTCCGTTCCACGCGTTGTCCGAATCCATCAGCGCCGTGCCAGCTTCAGCTCGCTGGCGCAATCCGCCTGTCGTCATAAGCTAAACTTTGACCAGAAGGTCAGGTATTTGTACACAACCCCATCGACGCCAGAAATCCTCAGAATAATTACTGAGGCCACGCCATTCGTGGCCTGCAGAAATCCACTGCACAGACACAGCTGAAAACCTGACCACAGCAGGTTGATAAATCTGACATTTACCCATTCTGGACTGACTGGTCAACTTTTAGACTGCTGCGCAACCCGTTTGTTAATCCAACCCAATGATGGAGCGCGACCCCAATGAAAATAATCTGTGCCCTGATTTCCTGCCTGCTGGCTGCCACTGCAGCCAGAGCCGATACCGTAACCGTTGCCGTCGGGCTGGCCCTGCCACCCTACGTATTAGCCGACGATGACCGCGGTGCGGAGCTGGATGTTGTACGTGAGGCACTGGCCGTGAAAGGCCATGAACTCAAACCTGTGTATGTCCCTTTCCGCGAAGTCGTACCTATGGTGGTTGGCGGCAAAGTGGATGCCTCCATGACACTGAACGAAGACTCTGGCGCCGCCTCACTGTTTTATTCTGACGTACATATGATTTACCAGAATGTGGCCGTCGGCCTGAGTGAGCGTGAAATCAACGTGGAATCGATCGCAGACCTCGGCCGCTACTGGGTGCTCGGGTTCCAGGATGCCGCCAAATATCTGGGTGATGAGTTTGCCCTGATGTCCCGGAACAACCCCAGATACGGCGAAACCTCGCGCCAGAAGAGCCAGGTAAGCATGCTGTTTAAGGAGCGGGTCGACCTGGTCGTCTCTGATAAGAACATTTTCAACTGGTACCGCCGCCAGCAGGAAAGAGTGAATGTGAAGCGCCCGGTAACCCAGTTCGCGCTGTTTCCTCCGACTTATTACAAAGTTGCCTTCAACCATGAGAATCTACGCGATGACTTTAACGCCGGACTGGCAGAACTGAAGAAAACCGGGCGTTACGACCAGATTCTGGAGTACTACTTCCGCGAAAGTTAAGGCTGCTGATATGGGTGTTTTTTTGAGGCGTGTCATGGCTTTTGCGCAGGGTTTTAATTTAAACCCCTACAAAATGCCGCTATAATGCCCGGCGATTTTAACTACGCTTAGCCGTGACCCGGAAAGTAAGCCGTGAACTCCGATTAGAGAGGACCCTCAAGTGAAACAACTGAAAGCACTGATTCTGGCCGCTGCCACCCTGATCATGGCACAGGCCCATGCTGCAACTGACGCTCAGGCAGACAAAATTGCTGAGCGCATCAAGCCTGTAGGCGAAGTCTGTGTAGGTGCAGAATGTGGCGGTGCCGCAGTAGCAGCTGCAGAGCCACGCTCTGGTGAGGAAGTTTACAATGGTGCATGTACTGCATGTCACGGCAGTGGCCTGCTGGGCGCACCAAAAACCGGTGATAAAGCCGCATGGGATGACCGTCTGGCCAAAGGTATGGACGCAACCCTGCAGAACGCTATCAATGGTATTAACGCTATGCCGCCTAAAGGCACCTGCGCTAACTGCTCTGACGATGAGCTGATGGCTGCTATCAAGTACATGTCTGGCCGCTAAGCGCCGGATGTAAAAAGAACCGCGCCGGGAACACCCTGCGCGGTTTTTTTGTGCCTGCAATCTGCCCCGCCGGGCACAGCACAAGGTCCCGCCGTCAGCTCTGTCTTTATATGCGCCTTCATATCTGACCGCGGCGCTGCATCACCTCAACACTTTGTAATTACTGAACAACTGCTCGTTAGGTTTCAGTCGCGCAACGCGCTTTCTGACGGATAAAAACCGCCTGATTACAGTCACAGCAGAATATTTCGTAAAAATTTTTATCTGACCATGGCAAGCCTCCGCAGCTCGACTATAAGTATTGGCAAACGGCGGCGGTCTGGCAGTACTGCCCAGCCGGCATAACAATCAGTAATTCAGGTGGAGAAACATTATGTCTGATGAAGATCTGGAAATGGATGATCAACTCGAAGACGACAGTGATATGGAGTCTGAGGACGAGAACAACAGCAACGACAACAGTGATGACAGCGACAGCAAAGAAGAAGATCTGGTCGCGGCTGATATCAGCCATACCTCACTGGAAGCACGCAACAAGATCAGAGAAAGCATGGCAGCAGAGGTAGAAGCCTTTCTGTCACGCGGTGGTCAGATCCAGCAGATCGACGATAACGTCATGGCGGATCCCCCACGTAAACCTCAGACCAACTATGGCAGCCGCCCTATCTGAGCAGTAGCAAGCGCTGGCAGCCCACAAAAGACCCGTACGCGCAGGCGTTACGGGTCTTTTTTCGTATTTTTGCCGTTAACGGGTTCCATGCAGGCCAAAGAGAGTCGAGGATGACGACTGATCTCTGAATAACGCCCATGGCAAGGAAGCCCGGATGTACACCTATTCAAAGAAATCCCGCCGTCGTATGCACGCCATTCCCGCTGCCGCCGCGTTACTTACCGCCTCATTGCTGTGGCTGGCATTGGGCAGTCATGCACAGGCCGCAGACACACTGCAGCCACTGGCGTCTGATGAACCATCGGTGATTGAAGATTGCGCGGCCAGCCAATCGGGCATGCAACCTGTCAGGCAAGTAAACTAAGGGGAAAGGTGCCACAGCGGATGCCCGGCACACAGAAAGGATTCGATTACTGGGCTGTGGGGTTACTTGGTACTGTACTACTGAACGTTCAGAGTGAATGTTCAGAGGGCTCAGCCCGCCTGAACGATAGCCCGTACCGCCGCCGGCAACTGCGACAGATGAGTAATTTCCTGATCCGGCTGAGCTTCGGCTTCCGCCCAGGCAGCATCGGTCAGATTCACCCAGATGGTTTTCATACCGAGCCGTGCGGCAGCCACCACATCCTGCTCCTGATGATCACCGATATGAATGCCTTCATGAGCCGGCACGCCAGACGCTGCAAAGGCCGCTTCAAACATGGCTGGCTGCGGTTTGGGCGCACCCACATCTTCGGCATTAAAGTGCTCAGCAAACAGATGATCAATGCCGACCAGCTTCAGGTCAGAATTGCCATTGGTCAGCGCCATCAGGGTGTAGTCTTTTTTGAGGTCTTCGAGGATCTGCTCGGCACCGTCGAACAGCGTGATTTCACTGCGCGCGCGGTAGAACACATCAAAGGATTCTTTGGCCAGCTGTGCTGCCTGTTCGCGCTCAATGCCAGCCTGCAGAAAGACCCGCAGCATCACTTCTTCACGCAGTTTGGATACGCGGAAACGCAGATCCGGATAGCTGGCCGCGATCTGATTACGGTACTGCAGCAGGGCATCCAGCGAGTAAAGCGAAGCGGCCTGAGGCACATGCTCACAGACCCAGTCATGGGTCAGTTTCTCAGCCCGGGCAATCACCGGGTCGGCATCCCACAGGGTATTATCGAGATCGAACGTCAGCAGTCGGATGGTCATACTCAGGCCACCGGAATCTGTGGCAGACGCAGCGCCAGAATATCAGCGATGTAATCGAGGAAGAGGGTATCCATCGAGCTGCGGTAGTAACCCGGATCTTCGCTGGCCACGACTAACGCGCCAATATTCCCCTGACCACGGATCTGTGCCGCCGCTACAGAACGGCATTCCGTCTGTGGGCTGGCCAGCAGCAGAGCAATCTCGGTCTGATCCAGCTGACCGCACAAAGCACGGTGACCTTTGAACATGCGGTGAATATGACGCTGAGTCTCCGCACTGCGGATGGCGATCAGAGGTTCTTCCAGATTACGTTCGGTAAAGTGCAGCAGCGCCCAGGCGTCGACGTTGAAGTCTTTGCGCAAGGAGTCATCCAGTGCCGCCTGCACAGCCAGCCAGTTATCTGCCTCAACCAGCGCCAGTACCAGGCGACGGCTCTTTTCAAACAGCTGATCGTTACGGCGGGCATTTTCCAGCAGATCGGACAGACGCTGGCGCAGCTCAACGTTACGCTCACGGTGTACCGACAGCTGACGCTCCACCAGACTGGTGGCCGGACCGCTGTTATGAGGAACACGCAGGTCTGCCAACAGATCGTCTTTGCCGATAAAAAAGTCCGGATGATCCTGCAGATACTGCATCACATCGGAGTCGGTCAGGCGGGGCTGTTGGCTCATTGCTTATCCTTGATTGTTCTTACTTAGTCACTGGTGATTCGTTCACTGACCGCGGCTGCACAACCGGCCGGTCATCTCATCAGATGTTCATCCGGCCTTCAAACACAGTCTCTGCCGGACCCGTCATCTTCACGCTGGATTCGCCGTCCCATTCGATGAACAGGTCACCACCGGGCAGACGGACGTTAACACCCGGCTTCAGCCAGCCGCGCAGCTGTCCGGATACAACCGCCGCACAGGCACCGGTACCGCAGGCCAGCGTTTCCCCGGCACCACGTTCAAATACCCGCAGACGGATATTGTGTTCATCAATCACCTGCATAAAACCGACGTTTACTTTGCGCGGAAATACAGGATGCGGTTCGATCAGCGGCCCCCAGCTTTCCACAGGTGCTGTGTCGATATCATCAACACGCAGCACAGCATGTGGATTGCCCATGGACACAGCGCCGAGTTTTACCTCGCCGATGCCTTCAATCTGTACTGTGTATTCCGGGCTGAACTCAGCCGCTTCAAACGGAATCAGTTTAGGATCGAGCACGGGATTGCCCATATCGACCACCACCTGACGATCATCGGTCAGATGCAGTTCCATCAGACCGGAGGCGGTTTCCACACGGATATCACGCTTGCCGGTCAGACGCTGATCATACACAAAACGGGCGAAACAACGCGCACCGTTACCGCAATTTTCCACTTCGCTGCCATCGGCATTAAAGATACGGTAGCGGAAATCGACGTCTGCTCTCGACGGCTGCTCAACGATAAGCAGCTGATCGAAGCCAACACCAAAGTTGCGGTCAGCCAGCTCACGTACACGGTCGGGACGGATATGGCCGGCCTGAGTCACCAGATCGATAACCATAAAGTCGTTGCCAAGCCCGTGCATTTTACTGAATTTTAACCACATATCCCGATACTCAGTCCGCCGGCAGCAGAGATTCGCCTGCAAACAGGCTGGTCACAGTTTCGCGCTCGCGCACCAGCTGTGCACGGGCACCATCTACCATTACTTCCGCAGCACGGCCACGGGTGTTGTAGTTGGAGGCCATCACAAAGCCATAAGCACCCGCCGACATGACCGCCAGTACATCGCCCTGCTGCAGCGCCAGTTCACGGTTTTTACCGAGGAAGTCGCCGGTTTCACACACAGGGCCAACCAGATCGTATTCACGTACCGGTTCATCACTGTGCTCGGTCACCGGTTTGATGTCCTGCCAGGCGCTGTACAGAGCCGGGCGGATCAGGTCGTTCATGGCGCCGTCGATGATGGCAAAATTTTTGTGCTCGCTCAGTTTCAGATATTCCACTTTGGTGAGGAATACGCCGGCGTTAGCGGCAATAGAGCGGCCTGGCTCAAAGATCAGTTTAAAGCGGCGCGCGCCCAGACGTTCTTTGACCGCAGCGATGTAGTCACCGGCTGACGTTGGTGTTTCATCACGGTACTGCACACCCAGACCACCACCGAGATCAAGGTGCTCGATTTCGATGCCCTGCTCTGCCAGCTGATCGATCAGCGCCAGCAGGCGATCCAGTGCATCCAGGAACGGACGGATTTCCGTCAGCTGACTGCCAATGTGACAGTCCACACCTTTCACCACCAGACCCGGCAAAGAGCAGGCTTTGACGTACACGCGCGGCGCTTCGTTAATATCGATGCCGAATTTGTTTTCTTTCAGACCGGTGGAAATGTACGGATGGGTTTTGGCATCCACATCCGGATTCACCCGCAGTGATACATGGGCGGTTTTGCCCAGTTCCGTGGCCACAGCACTCAGGCGCTCCAGCTCAGATTCGGATTCGACGTTGAAACAGTAAACACCCACTTCCAGCGCACGGGCCATTTCTGCGGCTTGCTTACCAACACCGGAGAACACAACTTTAGAGGCTTCACCACCAGCAGCCAGAACACGTTCCAGTTCACCCAGGCTGACGATATCGAAACCGGCACCCTGACGGGCCAGCACGTTCAGCACAGCCAGGTTGGAGTTGGCTTTCACCGCGAAACACACCAGGTGCGGCCAGTCGCCCAGTGCATCAGCGTAGGCACGGAACTCCTGCTCCAGTGCACTGCGGGAATAAACATACAGCGGCGTGCCGTATTCGTTGGCCAGCGCCGCCAGCGACACCTGTTCAGCGTGCAGGGCGCCATTCTGATAAGTAAAAATCGACATCAGGATTGGGTTTCCGTAAACGAGTTGGAGGGAGCATCTTCAGGCAGGAACAGATCACCCTTCTGACCACAGCCGGTCAGGGCGAGCGTAAAAAAGGCCAGCAGCGTAAGGAGCAGTCGCTGTCGTTGCATTGTCAGATTCTCCGGAAAATGCCCGCATTATACGGGGATTGCACCGGGCTGTCTGCCGCCCGAGGGGCAAACACCAGGCATAAAAAAACCGCCGGCAAGCGGCGGTTTCTGTTGTTGATAAAAGCGTTGAACAATCAGGCTGTCATCAACTCACCGCCCATGGCAGCTTTCAGTTTCTTCATGGCGTTCTTTTCCAGCTGACGGATACGTTCAGCGGACACCTGATAAACGTCAGCCAGCTCGTGCAGTGTGGCTTTCTGATCGGCCAGCCAGCGCTGTTGCAGGATGGCACGGCTGCGCTCGTCGAGATCACCCATGGCCTGCAGCAGACGGTCGTTGGAATCCTGTTCGAAGTTATCGGCTTCGACTAACAGCGCCGGATCGGCACCACGGTCTTCCAGATACGCTGACGGCGCCTGCCATGCAGTCTCATCATCGTCATCAACACCTGCGTCGAACGCGGCATCGTGAGCGTTCAGACGGGTTTCCATCTCGAACACAGTTTTGGTTTCCACACCCAGATCATCGGCGATCGAGCGTGCTTCGTCCTGGCTCAGCCAGCCCAGACGTTTTTTCTGACTGCGCAGGTTAAAGAACAGCTTACGCTGAGCTTTGGTGGTCGCCACTTTGACGATACGCCAGTTACGCAGAATAAATTCATGGATCTCGGCTTTGATCCAGTGCACCGCGAAGGACACCAGACGTACGCCCACTTCCGGATTAAAGCACTTAACCGCTTTCATCAGGCCGACGTTACCTTCCTGAATCAGATCACCCTGATTCAGACCATAACCGGAATAGCTGCGGGCAATGTGCACAACAAAACGCAGATGCGACATAACCAGACGACGGGCAGCTTCCAGATCTTCGTGATAATGGAGTCGCTCGGCCAGCTCACGCTCCTCTTCCTGTGTCAGCACAGGGATGGCGTTCACCGTCGATATGTAGGACTCCAGATTGGCACCTGGGGTCAAAGCATTAACGGCTTGCAAACCTTGGTTCATTAAACACTCCTGATATGAATTCTCTGAGGTTTCACCCTCGTTAACTCATGGTCATCTGTAACGGGTCAACTTAATCGACCATGAGTTTAGCATCTGTATTGTAGGACATCCAACCTGTGGATAAGTTCCTGTTTGCGACTTTCTGGCGGAACAATTTATTGCACAGAAATGACCGCAAAACACACCGCGGGCGGTAAATGTCAGCCTGCCAGTATGTCAGGGTTCTATTTCACCCAGATGACGACTGACCGACCACCAGGCACCTAACCAGCCCAGCAGCATGGCCGCCAGCAGCAGAATCATGGCCGCACCAGCGGACAGAGGTTTCAGAGTAAAGCCGGAACCGTATAGTTCCGCCAGCTGTGATACCGGACCCTGCAACAGAACCCAGCAAAGAATAAGCAACAGCCAGGCCAGCAGGCCACCGACCATGCCATACCAGAGCCCGGTGTAGAGGAACGGCCGGCGCACCCAGGCATCGGTACCGCCCACCAGTTTAACCACGCGGATTTCATCCACCCTTGCGGCAATGGCCAGGCGGATGGTATTTCCAACCACCAGCAGAATCGCCAGCGCCAGCAGAATGCCCAGTACCCAGATCAGGCGTTCGGACAGATCCAGAATGGCCTGCAGACGCTCCAGCCAGGCCATGTCCATCTGCACCGAATCCACCAGCTGATAGCTCTTCAGCTGAGTCACCAGATTCATCAGTTCAGCATGCGGCAGCTGCAGCGGCGGCTCCACCAGTATCACCGATGGCAGCGGGTTTTCCGGCAGGAAATCCAGCGCAGCATCCAGCCCGCTGTTGCGGCGGAAGTCCTCCAGCGCGGTGTCGGCGTCAATAAATTCGGTTTTGGCGACGCCCGGCAATTGATCAATCCGCTGTGTCAGCTCACGCCCCTGCACTGTTTCAGTGCCCGGCTGCAGATAGACACTGATACGCCCGGATTCCTGAAAGCGGCCACTGAACTGCTGCATGTTATCCAGCGCCATCCACAGCGCACCCGGCAGAGTCAGAGCGATGGCCACGACCATCCAGGTGAGCAGACTAGCGAGGGGATTTTTCAGCAGGCGCAGCAGGGTTTCCACCGCCACCAGCTGATGATGGGCACCCCATGAGGACAGGCGCTTACGTTTGCCGATTTTCTGCAGCGAGGCACCGGCGCTCTGTTTGTCCTGAGCGCGCTTATCGTTGGTTTTTGCCGCCGGCTTTCTGCGTACTTCAGACATACTGACCTCCGGCGGTCAGGTGTCCTTCGTGCAGCTGGCCGTGATCGAGAATCAGACGACGATGGCCAAGACGCTCAACCAGAGCGATATCGTGCGTGGCGATCAGTACGGTCACACCAACCTGCTGAAAGCGCATAAACAGATTCATAATTTCTGCCGACAATTCCGGGTCAAGGTTACCGGTGGGCTCATCCGCCAGCAGCAGCGGCGGCTTATTCACCACCGCCCGGGCGATACCCACACGCTGTTGCTCACCGCCGGAGAGTTCAATCGGGTTGCGCTTTTCCATGCCCAGCAGACCGACAGAATCCAGCGCGGCGCGCACGCGGCGCCCCGCTTCTGCCGGGGTATAACCCGCAATCTGCAATGGCAGAGCGACATTTTCATAGACGCTGCGGTCAAACAGCAGCTGGTGATTCTGGAACACCACGCCGATCTTGCGGCGCAGGTAAGGGATCTGCGACGGACGCAGACGACTGAGATTCAGACCATCAACGAAAATCTGACCGCGGCTGGAGCGCTCCATCAACATCATCAGTTTCAGCAGCGTACTCTTACCGGCACCACTGTGGCCGGTAAGAAAGGCAAATTCACCACGCTCCAGATCAAAGTTAATGCCGCTGAGCGCTTCACGTCCGCTGGGGTAGCGCTTGCCAACCCGGTCGAAGCGGACCATTACGTTGCTGTTTCCCTGCGTCACTGCTTATCTCCGCTGGTCTGGTTCAGGCCGGGTTACTGCTCGTCGGCATCACGCTGAAACAGCGCTTTGGTAAATTCTTCGGCGTTGAAGGTACGCAGATCATCGATGCCTTCACCGACACCAATGTAACGTACCGGCAGGCCAAACTGCTGCGCCAGCGAGAAGATAATCCCGCCCTTGGCGGTACCATCGAGTTTGGTCAGGGTCAGACCGGTAACACCCACTGCCTGCTGGAATTGCTTCGCCTGATTCACGGCGTTCTGACCGGTACCGGCATCCAGCACCAGCATGACTTCGTGCGGCGCCGTGTCATCGAGCTTCCTCATGACCCGCACAACTTTCTCCAGTTCCTGCATCAGGTTGTCTTTGTTGTGCAGACGACCGGCTGTATCGGCGATCAGGATATCGGCTTTACGCGCCTTGGCTGCCTGCACCGCATCAAAAATCACCGAAGCAGAATCGGCCCCGGTATGCTGGGCAATCACCGGCACATTATTGCGCTCACCCCAGACCTGCAGCTGTTCAACCGCTGCGGCACGGAAGGTATCGCCGGCGGCCAGCATGACGCTCTTGCCGTCGTTCTGAAACTGCTTGGCGAGCTTGCCGATGGTGGTGGTTTTACCCACGCCATTGATGCCCACCATCAGAATCACATACGGCGTCTTGCTGCTGTCGATGGTCAGTGGTGCCTGCACTGTGGCCAGAGTTTCCTGCAGCTCAGCGATTAAGGCGTGATACAGGGCGTCAGAATCGCCCAGCTCTTTGCGACTGACGCGATCGGTCAGACGCTGCATGATGGCCTGAGTGGTTTCTACACCAACGTCGGCCATGATCAGCTGGGTTTCCAGATCTTCCAGCAGATCATCATCAATCTCTTTTTTGCCCAGCAGCAGGTTCGCCAGACCATCGGTCAGACCACTGCGGGTTTTGCTCAGACCCTGACGGATACGGCTGAAGAAACCTGGTTTTTTAGCGCTGGCTTTTTCTTCGCCCGGACGGGCTGCGGTGGTATCCAGACCAAACGGCACATCTGCAACGCTTTCCACAACCGCAGAGACGGCTGGTTCCGTAGCTTCAGGTTCAGTAACTTCGGGTTCCGCTTTTTCCGCTTCAGTAACCAGCGCGTCTGCCGCTTCAGGTTCTGCCATTTCAGCTTCAACTGCAGCAGGCTCTTCCGCCTGCTGAGATTCTTCCTCAGCATCAGCTTCAACATCATCTCCAACAGCAACCTCGGTGACCTGCTCAGCAGCCAGCGATTCTGCTGCTTCACTGACCGCAGCGTCATCGCTGCTGTCGTTTGTTTGCTCTGTGCTTTCCGCGGCCGCTTTGGCTTCCGCTTCTTTATTGTCGTCAGCGCCTTTTTTGCGCTTAAAGAAATTAAACATCGGGTACTCTGACTGTCAGATCCGGTAACAATGGTTAAGGTTGCACGGCGGTATTGTTCGATAAGACTTTTCACCACCAGCGACCGCTGGCTATCCTACCATCATTCGACAGGAATCGCGCTCAGGACAATCCGATATGCTGCAGGGCTTAAGCCGCAAAACACTGAACATCATTATTCTGGTCTGTCTGGTGGCCATCACCTGGCTGCAATTGATGGGCAAAGAGGACGAACAGGCCGCACTCGAGCCGCTGAAACTGCCACCACTGCACGACGCTGGCTGGCAAAGCTGGGCGAACAGCGAAGGCGTCAGTGTGTGGTTTCAGTCCGGTGGCACCATTGATGGCGGCACGCTGGTCATCCGTGGCGCACACAACAGCAGCACACACTTAACACTGCCTGCGGCCAGCTGGACCATTCCCCTGCATCAGGGACTGGCAACCGCACCGTCAGAAGAGCCCGCGGTGATTCTGATCAATGGCCCCTGGTCCGATATTGAAAAGCAGGCCATGGCGGCGCTGATTATCCGCGAACAGAAGTTGCAGCCTATGCCCACCACCACGGAATCCTGGCAAACCTGTATCCGCCAGCATCTGCCCGGCGCATTATGGCTGGCACAGCAGCAGGGCATGGAATGGCAGCAGCTTGGCCAGTTACCACAGCAGCTGAGTGGCCGCCCGCTACAGGCACCGGAATTACAGGAATGGGCGGTGTGGCGTCTGCAGCAGAGCCGCGAGCTGCGCCGTAACTGGCAGGACGAGCAAACGCGCATCGACATTCAGGCTGATCTTGCCTACCATCGCCTGCCCGCCGGGACCTATGCCGATCTTTATACGTCATTGGCCGACGCGTACCCACAGGATGTCACTCAGGCGGTCGATTGCCTGCGAACCATTCCAGTGGCAACTACCCCGGCAGAAAGCAACCAAACAGCCAGTCAGCAGTAAGTGAACAAAGAACATGAGTAAAGCCCAGTCTCAGCAATTACGGATCATCGGTGGCGAATGGCGTTCGCGGCGGCTGAAATTTCCGGCACTGGATGGCCTGCGCCCGACCATGGACCGGGTACGTGAAACCCTGTTCAACTGGCTGCAGTTTGATATTGAAGGTGCGCGGGTACTGGACGCATTTGCCGGCAGCGGCGCCTTAGGTTTTGAAGCGCTTTCCCGTGGTGCTAAAGAAGTTATCTTTCTGGAAAAGCATCCCAACGCCGCGATTCAGCTGAAAGAAAATCTGCAATTACTGGAAGCCAGAAACGCTCAGGTCTGGGCCGGTGATGCGCTGGTGTGGATGGAAGAAAACCCGGAACCGTTTGATCTGGTATTCCTTGACCCACCGTTCCATAAAAACCTGCTGAAGCCAGCCATCGAACAGTTACAGCTGTTACCCGGCGCCCTGGTGTATGTGGANCACGAAGCCACGTTAANGCCTGTTTATCCGGCCAACTGGCGTGAAATAAAATCNAAGAAAACCAAAGAGTTTGTTTTTTCGCTTTTCGAAATTCAGCCTGNCTGATTTCGAAGGCGTTAAAGAGGAAATTCAGCCTGCCTGATTCCGAAGGCGTTAAAGAGGAAATTCTGCCCGTCTGAATCGAAAGGTATTAAAATAAAATACAAATAAACAGGCATTAAAGGTATTAAAATAAAATACCTTTCAGCTGATTTTCATCCCTGTAAATGCCGTGCTTCAGCTGCCCGGCATTAATCCGCACTGCCGCAGAATCGTCTGCCATGCCTGAACGTGGCGTTTATTCGCCTGATTAAATGTCTCATTCACCGTAANCACCTGCTGNTACCAGTNATTAAACGCCTGNGGTGGCTGTTCTGCTAACAACGCGGTCATGGCATCTGTTCTGGCTAANAAAGACTTTCCGGNCTGATCCGTNAGACTGATATAAGGCTGCACCTGCGCAGCGTAATATTTCATAAACACATTGTGCAGAATTTTTGCATCCGGGGTTTCCTGCCCGGTCGGACACAATGGTTTGCGCGCCAGGCGGTTTTCAATAATGGCAGCGCTGCGATTGAGTTCTGAGATCAACAGATAGGCACTGGCCAGCCAGCGACCAAACGTTTCGCCAAGCATTAATTGCTGCAGCTGACTTTCCATATTATCCGGAGCGGTAAAATCTCCGCCAGCCACAGCCTCACCCTGTGCAATAGCATAATCCAGAGCATTGAGAGTGAGGGAAATATGCGCAGGCTTTTCATAAGCCGTTTCAGGCCAGTCCAACGGCTGTGCAGCTGAGGCGATCAATTTCTGCCATTCATCCGCCGTTACCCAGGCGTTCCACCAATAATGCAGACGGGCGTCGTACTTCTGCTGCAGCGCCGTCTGTAATTGCTGCGCCAGTTGCGGATCATCCTGCTGTAACTGCAGCACACACTCATCTCCGTCACGCAGAATGGCCATTTCCTGAATCAGCGACTGACTGGCTGCCGCCAGACGCCCCAGGGTGGAATTTTTCTGTGCGATCGCCTGACTGATGCGGCAATCGTTGAGGCTGAGTAATTCCAACAGATTGATGCGGTAATCCGGCAGAGCCAGTGCAAAGTGTGTGACAGCAACCCGCGCTATACGCGGTGTTCTGGTTTCAGGAGGAAGTTCTTCGTTAAGAACCCGGGCAACCCGTTGATGATAGTCGCGCAGATGATCTTCAGCTGTGTCACTGCAGCCGGCCAGCGTTAACGTCATTAACAGCGACGGCAACACACCAGCCAGCAGGCGCAGCGCGGGCATTATTCTGCGGCCGGCGGATTGGCCAGCCAGGAAGGCCGTGGCATATAGCGTTGCTGCAACTCACACATCACATCGCGATATTCTTCCGTCAGATAAGGACGTTCCAGCGTAAACACCTGATAAATTCCGCCCTGCAGCAGTTCCGGCGAGATTGTCTGTGATTCATCACTGAGCAGATTACAGCGCAGAAATGAAAACCAGGAGGTCACGATAATCCAGGTATTTAATGCCAGGTCGATAATATCTTCTTCAGTTACATCGAGAATTCCTGCCCGTCCAAGGCCACGAAAAATCTCCCGTACGCGGCTTTCACAGGTACGGAAAAATGCACGATAATGGCCATGCAGTTGCGGATCGGACAACAGCAGGTGTTCCATATCACGGTGCAGAAAACGAAAATCCCATAAACCTTTAAAAACACCCTGCAGGTAATTCAGTTTATCCATGGGTTGCAGCTGACGGTCTTCCGGCACCTGCAGAATATTCAGAACGCGCTTCTGATATTGACCAAACAGGGCATAAATAATCGCCTGCTTGTTTTTAAAATGGTAATAAAGATTACCCGGCGATATATCCAGGTGCGCGGCGATATGATTGGTGCTGACATTACGCTCACCCTGCTCATTAAACAGCTGCAGGCTGGCGCAGAGGATACGCTCCCGGGTACTGACTGCCTTACTGTTGGTATCTTTCGTTGAGCTCGGTTTCATAACAGCCATTATCGCCATTTAGCGTCCGATGACCAGATTTGCGACCACAACAATCTGTATTCGGCCAACATTTGTTTCTGTCTCAGCTGGCCTTTGTGCAAAATCTACAATAACCAGTATCAGTGCAGTACCTTCACCCCACATTGGCCTCTGTGGTCCATCGCTATGTCCTTTCGCCTGTTGTCTGCAGATTGTTATCCATAGTTCTTGCCCATAAGTTGTTGTCCATGGATTGTTACCTGCTGATTCTTGACTTCAGAATAATTAGAGTAAACACTCTAAACCTTTAAAGCGCAAACTACTAATAACAACAAACTGCTTCGGTAGAGCTTCGGATATCCGCCCCACGGCGCCGGCAGCCCCGCAGCGCCCCGGATATTACTCAGGAGAAATACGCTATGGTCGCGACTGCCACCAGCCTTGTTGCCGCGGATCAGGAACTGCAGCGCATGCAGCAGCTGTTTAACCAGCAGCAACTTGCTTACCGCCAGCACCCTCTGCCAACCGCAGCTGAACGTATCAGCGATCTTAAGCGCCTTAAGCAGGCCCTGCTGAAATACCGCACAGAACTGGCCACGGCGGTGAACGAGGATTTCAGCTGCCGCTCCATTGATGAAACCGAAATCGCTGAAATCATGACCTGTGCCCAGGGTATCGATTATTCAGTAAAGCATCTGAAGCGCTGGATGAAGCCCTCGCGCCGTCACGTCAGCATGCTGTTTGCGCCATCGCACAACCATGTGATGTACCAGCCATTAGGAGTCGTCGGCATCATGGTGCCGTGGAACTATCCGATTCAGCTGGCAATACTGCCATTAGCCACCGCGCTGAGTGCCGGTAACCGCGCAATGATCAAAATGTCGGAATTCACTCCGGCGACCAATAAAGTGCTGCAGAAAATGCTGTCCGATGTGTTTAATGAAAGTCAGGTAGCGCTGATCGAAGGGGAAGTCGAAGTGTCCTCTGCCTTTGCTGAACTGCCCTGGGATCATCTGATTTTTACCGGTTCAACGGCGGTCGGCAAAATCGTTATGTCCGCTGCGGCGAAAAATCTCACCCCGGTAACGCTGGAGCTGGGCGGTAAATCGCCGGCTATTATTGCTCCCGGGGCCAGCATGGAAGATGCCGTTGAACGCATCTGTTTTGGTAAATCACTGAATGCCGGGCAGACCTGTATCGCGCCGGATTATATTCTGCTGCCTGAGGGTCAGGAGCAGACGTTTATTGATACCTACCAGAAAACCTTCGCCCGCATGTACCCATCACTGCGCGACAACAGTGATTACACCGCCATCGTCAATCAGCGTCAGTTCGGACGCCTGCAAAGCTGGGTGGAAGATGCCCGCCAGAAAGGTGCAAAAATCACCGTGGTNAATCCGGCAGCAGAAGATTTTTCCGGCACNCGCAAAATGCCGCTGCATATTATTGAAAACGGCAACGCCGATATGAAAGTTCTGCAGGAAGAGCTGTTTGGGCCGGTACTGCCTGTAGTGCCATATAAAACACTGGATAGCGCCATTGATTACATNAACGACCGCGACCGTCCGCTGGCACTGTATTTATTCAGTTACGACAAAGCCATACAGAATACCGTGCTGCAGCGTACTCACGCCGGTGGTGTAAGCATCAATGATACGTTAATGCACATTGCTCAGGATGATATGCCTTTTGGCGGTGTCGGACCTTCCGGCATGGGACACTATCACGGTAAAGAAGGTTTTATTGCATTATCGAAAGCCAAAGCGGTTCACCGCAAAGGTAAATTCAACAGTGGTCAGTTTATTTATCCGCCTTATGGCAACGGCATACAGAAACTGATTAAAAAATTCTTTATCCGTTAACGGCTGACTGAATAAATTCACCTGCATCCGGAAAAACATACAGAAAAAACCATGCTGAAAACAACAACACGACGCGGTTTTATGCAGCTGAGCACCGCTTCAGCTGCGCTGTTAACACTGGCTGGAACAGCGGCTGGTCTCAGTGGCTGCAGCAAACAGCCTGCCGCAGAAGGCTACCGTCTGCTGCGTCAGGGAGATATTGAATTGCTCTCGGCGCTGGCACCTGTGATTCTGGCGGACGGCTATCCCGGTCAACTGGGGGCGCAGGCTGAGACACGCCTGATGCAGGCCCTCGATAATCTGATCGGCACCCTGCAGGAATATTCGCGAAGTCAGCTGATGCTGTTGCTGGACGTACTGCAGGTCGCGCCAATCCGATCTGTCATGGGCGCCCAATGGCGCAGCTGGACTGCCGCTTCAGAAGAAGACATTAACGACTTTTTGAATGACTGGAAAAACAGCAGCCTGCAATTAAAACGTATGGGCTATGGCTCTTTGTGTAAGCTGCTGACCATGTGCTGGTATATGCAGCCGGAAACCTTTGCAGTCTCCGGTTACCCCGGACCACCAAAGAAAATTCCTGCCTGACCGATGTGCAGCAAGGAAAGGCGCTTGTAAATAACAATAACTAAAACCAGGGTTCACAGTCATGCCGCCATCACGATACGGCGCTGAGAGTGAGCCAGCGAATAAAGACAAAGGCAGAGAGACAGGTATGCAGGATTCAGCAAAACGTCAGCCGGATATTCCAGTGGTTGCCGGTATTCCCGATCCGATTCTGGAAGGCATCGCCAATGGCTGGGATGTCAGTGCCGCGACTGACTTTGATAACGACACCATTATCGAAGCCGATGTGGTGATTATCGGTACCGGTGCCGGGGGTGGCACCAGTGCAGAAATTCTCAGTAACGCCGGCCTGAAAGTGTTAATGCTGGAAGAAGGCCCACTGAAAAGCACCAATGATTTCCGAATGGATGAACGTGAGGCTTACCACGACCTGTACCAGGAATCCGCCGGACGCATGAGCAAAGACGGCAGCATGTCGATCCTGCAGGGACGCTGCGTGGGCGGCACCACGGTAATTAACTGGACTTCCTGTTTCCGCACACCAGAGCCGACGCTGGATTACTGGGCGCGGGAATTTAAGGTCGAAGGTTTTTCTGCTGACGATATGGCGCCCTGGTTTGAGAAGATGGAACAACGCCTTAACGTTGCGCCATGGCAGGTGCCACCCAATGAAAATAATTCCGTACTGGCTAAAGGCTGCACTCAGCTGGGTATCGACTGGCATTTAATTCCACGTAATGTCGCCGGTTGCTGGAATCTGGGTTACTGCGGTACCGGGTGCCCGACCAACGCCAAACAATCCATGCTGGTCAGCACCATTCCGGCAGCGCTGGATAACCAGTCACAATTAATTTACAGCGCCCGCGCCGAACGCCTGATTATCGAAGGCAATAAAGTACTGGGCGTCGATGTTACCGCGCTCGACCGGCATTATCAGCCGAGCGGCAAGCGTCTGGTTGTTAAGGCATCTCACATTATTATGGCCTGTGGTGCGATCAACGGCCCTGCGCTGCTGCTGCGCTCGGATGCACCTGATCCGCAGCAACGCATTGGTAAACGGACCTTTTTCCATCCGACCACCTTCTGCTTCGCCGAATTTGAGGAGCAGATCGATCCGTATTACGGCGCCCCACAGTCGGTGTATGTGGATCATTTCCAATGGCAGGAAGTGAATGGCCGCGTCGGTTACAAACTTGAAGTGCCACCACTGCAGCCCGGTTTAACTTCGGTACTGCTGCTCGGTCATGGTCACCAGCATTTCACCGACATTCAGAAATTACCCAATCTGCAGGCCACCATTGCCCTGCTGCGTGATGGTTTTCATCCGCACAGTCAGGGCGCCAGCATTGAGCTGAGCGATGATGGCTCGCCCATTATCGATCACGAAATTAACGATTACCTGTGGGATGGTGTGCTGCGTTCCTGGCTGACCATGGCGGAAATTCAGTTCGCCGCCGGTGCCAAAGCGGTGCGTCCATCTCATGTTGATGCGCCCTGGTATCAGAGCTGGGAAGAAGCGCAGGCGGCTATCCCGCAGCTGGCATTCCGCTCTAATGCGTTTACCGCCGGTTCGGCACATTGCATGGGCGGACTGGCCATGGGCGAAGATAAAAGCCGCTGCCTGGTCAACAGCCAGGGCAAATACCATTATCTGGATAATCTGTATGTGTTTGACGGCTCGGTATTTCCATCCAGTATCGGTGCCAATCCGCAGCTTTCCATTTACGGTCTTGCCTGCAAACAGGCGACGGAACTGTTGGAAACAATTCGTGCCGGAGCCGTTTAACCGTTGGCGGAGCCTGCGGGCTCTGCCTGCTGTTCAAATTAATCCATCCAAACACGTCATTCCGACAGGCTGAATCTGTGCAAATCCTGACCTGCGTCTGTACCTTACTGCCATTCTGCGGCAGACTGCAGCGCATTATCTTTCCGTCAGCAACAAGCATAAAAAGAGTCTGAACCATGAGCACCAATATCGACAGCCACCAGCACTTTGGCGTACCCGTTTTTGAAGCAACGCTGGCGGATTTCAATGATCATCAGGCTGAGCTGGCAGATTACCTGTTGTCCATGCGCGCCCAGGCCGGTGGCGTTGAACGCAGCAATATGGGTGGCTGGCACAGTGACGACAAACTGCACGCCGACAAACATCCGGCTATCCGCTGGCTGACCCAGGCGGTTTACAGCACAGCCTCAGCCTGTATCCGCCATCAGAATCCCAAAGCCGCAAACCAGAAGATTCTGCTGACTCAGATGTGGGCCAATATCAATGAAGCCGGTGACTGGAATTCCGTACACCATCACCTGCCGTGCGAATGGTCCGGCTGTGTGTACATCTCAGTCGGTGCTCTGAAGCGCGTCGAAGGGCGCAGCATGCAGGACGGTGATATTATCTTTATTGATGGCGATGCCCGCGGCGAACAGTATGGCCGCCCTACCAGCGTCTCTTACCACCCGGCTAATGGCCGCCTGTTCCTGTTTCCCGGCTACCAGCTGCACATGGTGGCACCGCACCGTGAAGAAGAGCCGCGTATTTCAGTGGCTTTCAACTTACGCCTGCAACCTGCAGATAAAAGCCCGGTCGTCGGCCGTTGATGCACGGCAATATAACTGCAGAGATATACGAGGATATCGCCACTGTTATTGGCAGACTTCGTACTTTTGTTTACTATGCGCCGCACTCACTACCGTCCTTTTAAGGTTTTGATATGAACACAGCTGTTTATCCCGGTACCTTCGACCCGATTACCAACGGCCATACCGATCTGGTTGAGCGGGCGGCACGCATGTTCGACCACATTATTGTGGCGGTAGCCGATAACCCTAAGAAAAAGCCGATGCTGGACCTGGAAGCCCGGGTTGATCTGGCACAGAACACACTGGGCCACCTGGCCAATGTGGAAGTGACCGGTTTCAGCAATCTGCTGGCGGACTTCGTCAAAGAAAAAAATGCCAATATCATTCTGCGCGGCCTGCGGGCGGTGTCAGACTTTGAATACGAATTCCAGCTGGCCAACATGAACCGAGTGTTGGCACCGAACGTAGAAAGTATTTTCCTGACACCTGCAGAACAATACTCCTATATATCATCTACCCTTGTGAGAGAAATCGCGTCCCTTGGCGGCGATGTCAGCAACTTTGTCCATCCTGAAGTTGCCCGCGCCCTGAAGCGGCTCGTGAAGTAATTGCCCGAGACTGAGAGGTAACAACATGGCTCTGATTATTACCGACGAATGCATCAACTGTGATGTATGTGAACCGGAATGTCCGAATGAAGCGATTTCCGCTGGTGACGAAATTTACGTTATCGATCCAAAGAAATGCACCGAGTGCGTAGGTCACTACGATGAGCCTCAGTGCCAGCTGGTATGCCCGGTAGACTGCATCCCTCAGGATGAGGACAACATGGAAACTCAGGAAGAGCTGGAAGCAAAATACGAAAAGCTGACCGGTAAAAAGATCGCCTGATCGCTGTGGCAGTTGCACCCTAAAGTAAGCTGCCACACACTAAGGCCTCCCGACAACGGAGGCCTTTTTTATGCGCGCAATCTGCCGCCGGATGCTATTTGTTCCGGTAATACTCGCTTTTACCGCCTGCAGTACGCAATCTGTCCCGCAGAAATCAACAAAAACAGATGCGATTGCTCCAGAGCGCGCAGCGCAGACAAGTGCCCCCGCCAAAAACACCCGCCTCAGCGGCGCTATTGCCAGCGCCCATCCACTGGCGACCCGGGCCGGTATGGATATTCTTGCCAATGGCGGCAATGCCTTTGATGCCGCCATCGCAGTAGCCGCTTCCCTTGGTGTGGTTGAGCCCTACAGTGCCGGTCTGGGCGGTGGCGGCTTCTGGCTGATCTACAACGCCAAAAAAGATCAGTACCGCTTTATTGATGCCCGCGAAAAAGCGCCATTGGCCGCGCACCGGGATTACTTTCTTGATGAAGACGGCAAGGTCGACAGGGATAAGGCCATTAATGGCCCCACCGCCGCCGCTATTCCTGGCCAGCCTGCAGCCTTCGCCCATATCGCAAAGAACTACGGCAAACTGCCGTTAAGCCGCACGCTGGCAGCGGCCATAAAACAGGCACAGCAGGGCTTCCCGGTGGACGAGGTTTATCGTGAACTGGCGGGCTGGCGTTTACAGACGCTGCAGCGTTATCCGGGCAGCGCCGGCATCTTCCTTGATAACGGCAATATTCCCGCCGCCGGCTATGTGATCCGCCAGCCACAGCTGGCAACCACACTGCAGCGCATTGCTGAGCAGGGATTTAACGGTTTCTACCATGGTGCAACAGCACAACAGCTGGTGAACTCGGTCAGGAGCCATGGCGGTAACTGGAGCCTGCAGGATCTGGCGGAATATCAGGTTGTCGAGCGCCAGCCGATTCATGTGCAGTATGGCCGTACCGAAATCATCAGCGCGCCGCCGCCATCTTCCGGTGGTGTTGCTCTGGTCGAAATGCTCAACATGATCAATTACTTCAACTGGCGGCCGCTGGATAACGTCCGTCAGACGCATCTGTTTACCGAAGTGATGCGCCGTGCCTACAAAGACCGGGCTGAGTATCTGGGCGATCCGGATTTTGTCGATGTGCCACTGACGGAACTGATGGCAGAACAACGTGCGGAACACTGGATCAGCAGCATCAATATGAACCAGGCGACACCGAGCCTGTCGCTCAACGGCCCGAAGAATATTAAAGAAGGCTTCCATACCACGCATTTTTCCGTGCTCGATAAAGACGGCAATATGGTATCTGCCACGCTCAGCATTAACCTGCCATTTGGTTCTGCCTTCGTGGCCGACGGCACTGGCGTGGTACTCAATAATGAAATGGACGACTTCTCCGCCAAACCGTCAGCACCCAATGCTTATGGCCTGACCGGCAATGAAGCCAACGCCATCGCACCGGGCAAACGTCCACTGTCGAGCATGACACCAACCATAGTCAACAGCCCGGACAGCACCGCCATCATAGGCACGCCGGGCGGCAGCCGGATTATCAGCATGGTGTTCCTCGGCGTGCTTGAGCATCTGCAGAAGAAGCCTGTCACCGACTGGGTCAGCCGTCAGCGCTTCCACCATCAGTACCTGCCGGATGTGCTGCAATACGAACCCGGCGCCTTCAGTGATGAAGAAAAAGAAGCCCTGCAAAGCCTGGGGCACACCCTGCGCGAAGTGGGTTATAACTATGGCAACATGCAGGCCATTCGGTGGGATAAAAAATCCGGACGTGTGACGGCCGCTGCCGATCCACGCGGTATCGGTGAAGCTGCGGTCGGCGGCGTACGTATATCTGGAGCAAAATAATTTGCTGTTTTTCTATTTAAAGAAAGTCATCGGCATGCTGCTGATGCCGATTCCGTTGACCGTGATGGGTCTACTGCTGGGACTGCTGCTGTTAAAGAAGCGTCCTTTTACCGGCAAAAGCCTGATTCTGCTGTCAACGCTGTTTCTGGCGCTGACCAGCTGGAACCCGGTTGCCGATTCCCTGCTGGCACCGTTTGAAAAGCAGTACCCGAAATTCGATCTGGATCAGCCGGTGGATACTGTGGTGGTGCTTGGCTCCTGCCATAAAACCGACCTGGACGTTCCGCCCGCTGCGCAGCTTTGTTCACCCGCCCTTTTCCGCCTCACCGAGGGCCTGCGGATTCTGGCCGCTAACCCGCAGGCGGAGTTGTTCGTCTCAGGGTATGCCGGTGTCGACCGCCGCTCCCACGCGGAAGTCATGCGTGAAGTTGCCATCAGCATGGGCGTGGCTGAACAGCGCATCCGTATCTTCCCGCAGGCCAGGGATACAGAAGAAGAAGCGCAGCAGATGGCTGCCGATCTGACCGGTAAAAGATTCGCCCTGATCAGTGAGGCCTCTCATCTGCCGCGAGCCATGGTCTTTTTTCAGCAGCAACAGCTTGAACCCATAGCCGCACCGGCGGTGGTGCTCAGCAGTGAAGATTCCGACTGGCGTATTGATGCTAACGCCGCCCACAAAAGTGAACGGGCTTTTTACGAGTGGATTGGCCAGCTGTGGCAAAGCCTGAAGGCAATGATCTGAGAGAAACCGGTCTGAGACAGACGAGCGGACATAAAAAACGGGAGCCAGGCTCCCGTTTTTTTACTGATATAACAATATCAGCAGATCAGAACAGATAGCTCAGGCTGAGATCGACCGTCGCAATATCTGCGTCGTAGTCGTCGTCTGAGTTATCCATGCTGTAAGAGGTGTAATCCAGACCGAGACGGAAAGAGTCTCCCAGGTCGGTGTCCAGACCAACACCCCAGAGGAAGTCGATACCGTCTGTGCTGCCGGAAGCAGTGACACCTGAGACTTCAACATCACGATCCACGCTCCAGCGGTGCAGACCCAGTTTGAACATCAGATCGGTGTTGGTGAAGATCTCTTTACCGAAGCGGGTAACGATCTGGTAAGACAGAACGTCGTCAGTGTAGGTCGTGGTGTCGTCGATATCATAATCAAGATCCGCGGCCAACTTCTTAGCACCCAGCATGACATCAAAGCGGCTGTGATCAGCCAGCTCAAAATGCGTACCCATGTACAGGCCATAACCGGCGCCGTCACTGTTTTCGCCTTCGGCGTCCATCATGCTCAGGCCGCCATTCAGCATAACAAAATGACGGATGCTTTTGCCTTCACCTTCTTTGACTTCGCTGACTTCGTTAGGAATCTTGCCACAACCCAGACAGCGCACAAAAGCGGCCTGCAGAGGTGTAACCACGAAGGTTTCTGCGGCTTCATCTGCGTTGCCACCCAGCAGGGTGAAAGGCAGCGTCGCACCGTAAATCAGTGCTCCGGCCTGTGACAGAACAAAATACAACGGACGGGCAAACAGAGCGTCCGCGACCATTGCGCCAGCTCCCGGCGTTTCCTCAATCGTTTCCGCGGCTGACATAGAGCTCAGTCCGATCAGCGCACTTGCTACAACAATGTTTACGGGCTTCCGTAATGCCACCATAGGTTGCATTGTCCTTCCTCTTTTATACGAATGCGAATAAGCCGACTATATCAGCACCTTCAGGCTCCGTCACGACCACCGAATGTGCTCTGCGTCCCGCACGGGCGGTAAATCACGCTTTTTTGATTTCAGTGCTGGCATTTTGGGCAATATACCGTCGCCCGCTGGCCCTGACGTATCTCTTTCAGGGTAGCATCACATACTTTGCACAGTTTGCCGCCACGACCATAAACGAACAGCTGCTGGGCAAAATAGCCGGGTTTACCATCACCGCCAACAAAATCCCGCAATGTCGTACCACCCTGTTCGATGGCCGCCGCCAGCACGGTTTTGATTTCACTGACCAGACGCTCGTATTTTGCTTTGCTGATTTTCCCGGCGGCGGTCTGTGGACGGATACCCGCCTTGAACAGGCTTTCATTCGCATAGATATTGCCGACACCGACTACCACTTTGCCATCCATAATAAAGGTCTTGATGGCCTGGCTTTTTCCGCGCGAGCACTGCCAGAGATAGTCGGCGGTGAATGCCTCTGACAGAGGTTCCGGGCCGAGATGGGTCAGATGCTCACAGTCCTCACCCGGCGCCACCCACAATAAAGCGCCAAACCGGCGCGGATCATGGTAGCGCAGCACTTTGCCGTTACTCAGTTGCCAGTCGATGTGATCATGAACCCCGGGATCTTCCTGCGGTTCGACCAGGCGAAGTGACCCGGACATCCCCAGATGCCAGATCGCGGTGCCTTTGGCAGTCTCCACCAGAATGTATTTGGCGCGCCGCGTCAGGCCGGTAATGGTCTGCCCTTCGAGCTGATGAATCTCAGCGACCACCGGCCAGCGCAGTTTCGGCTGACGCACGATTACTTTTTCAATCCGCTGCCCGGTAAGCCAGGGGGCTATTCCGCGTTTGGTCGTTTCGACTTCGGGTAATTCCGGCATCCGCTCTGAGGCTCCTTATGGGTTGTGACCAGCACAGACCATCAATAACAAACATCGTGAAGGGTAAATGACAGGCATAAAAAAACCCGGCAAGCCGGGTTCTTTTCAAGCACAAAGAAACTTATTTGATTTTAGCTTCTTTGTATACAACGTGCTGACGAACAACGGGATCAAATTTTTTGATCTCGAATTTCTCAGGCATGGTGCGCTTGTTTTTGTCAGTGGTATAGAAGTGACCGGTACCGGCACTTGAAACCAGACGAATCTTATCGCGTGGCATAAAATGCTCCTTAAACTTTTTCGCCGCGAGCGCGGATTGCGGTCAGCACAGCATCGATACCTTTCTTATCGATGATACGCATACCTTTAGTGGAAACACGCAGACGTACGAAACGTTTTTCGCTTTCTACCCAAAAGCGGTGATATTGCAGGTTAGGCAGGAAGCGGCGCTTGGTTTTAATGTTGGAGTGGGAAACGTTGTTCCCTACTACAGGACTTTTGCCTGTAACTTGGCAAACCTTAGACATTTGATCTTCGCCCCGATTCTTAACTGTATCGAAATCTGTAAATTCGTTACCAACCGTGGGCGTTAGTCTCCGATTCCGGAAGACCTTGGACGACCCTGGCTGAAATGAGCTGCGCTTTATACCAAAACACCAGATCACTCGCAAGCAAAAGGATGTTTTTTGTACGAAAGACAGGGTTATCGGTGAATATTCGTGACGGAATCACGATTGAAGGTCAGCAACCGGCATCAAAGCCAGCCCCGTTCNGCAAACGACACAGCGTAACCGTCCCCGACAACCAGATGATCCAGCACACGGATATCGACCAGNCCGAGNGCCTGTTGCAGCCTGTCGGTGATGGCCCGGTCCGCCTGACTGGGTTCAGCAATGCCTGAGGGGTGGTTATGCGCGAGTATGACAGCAGCGGCACCCTGTTCCAGTGCCTGTTTGACCACTTCACGCGGATAAACCGCAGCGCCGTCTATAGTACCACGAAATAATTCCTGATACCTGAGCACTCTGTGCTGGTTATCCAGAAANAGACAGGCGAACACCTCATANCTGAGATCCCGCAGCTGCGCCTGCAGATACTGNCGCGTCAGTTCCGGGCTGGTCAGGGCATCACCGTGTTGCAGCTCNTCAGCCAGATGACGACGNGCCATTTCCAGTACCGCCTGCAACTGAGCAAATTTGGCNCNNCCCAGNCCCAGCGGCTCACAGAAGCGCTGCTGNTCTGCNGTCANCAATGCACGCAGGCTGCCAAAATCGGATAACAGCTCACGGGCNAGATCCACCGCGCTTTTACCTTTCACGCCAGTGCGCAGGAAGATAGCCAGAAGTTCGGCATCCGATAGTACATGAGCCCCGTGAATAAGGAGTTTTTCCCGCGGCCGCTCCAGTGCAGGCCAGTCGCTGATCGCCATTACCAATCCCTGTAAAAGCGGCAGGGCAAGGCGGCTGGAANGGCCCCAATGCCATGCTGAATTATTAATTACTTCCCTTTATACTCGGGCCATTCTAGTCAGCCTGAAGATCACTATGCAACAACTCTCCAACAAGCGTGTCCTGCTGGGAATCACTGGTGGAATTGCAGCTTACAAAGCTGCTGAACTGGTGCGTATTCTGAAGAAAGCCGGAGCCGAAGTCCGTGTCGTCATGACCANNGGGGCCATGGAATTTATCACCCCACTGACACTGCAGGCCCTGTCCGGCAACCCGGTTCACCATGAACTGCTGGACTCCGCCGCCGAAGCCGGCATGGGNCATATNGAACTGGCCCGTTGGGCCGATCTGGTTCTGGTCACCCCGGCTTCCGCTAACTTCATAGCGCGCCTGACCAACGGCATGGGCGATGATCTGCTGACNACTATATGCCTGGCAACCGATGCCCCGGTCGCANTGGCCCCGGCCATGAATCAGGCAATGTGGCGTGANCCGGTCACGCAGAACAACATTGGTCACCTGATCGACCTGAAAGGCAGCAANCTGTACATNTTCGGTCCGGCGGAAGGCAGTCAGGCCTGTGGCGACATTGGCCCCGGCCGCATGCTGGAGCCGGAAACCATCGCACTNATGGCCGCCGACCTGTTTGAAACCGGTCTGTTAAGCGGTAAGCATGTGGTNATTACCGCAGGTCCGACCCGCGAAGCCATTGACCCGGTGCGTTACATCTCCAANCACAGCTCCGGCAAAATGGGTTATGCCCTGGCNGTTGCCGCCCGNGATGCCGGCGCCCGGGTAACCATCATCAGCGGACCNGTCANTNTCCCGGCNCCNGANCACATNANNGTNATCCCTGCGTACAGCGCGCGGGAAATGCTGGAGACCTCNCTGGCNCAGCTGGGGNAATGCGATATTTTCATCGCCGCCGCGGCNGTCGCNGANTACCGTCCGATCGCACCAGAGGCGGAGAAGATCAAAAAGTCGTCAGAAACCGTCGAACTGACACTGGTGAAAAACCCCGATGTNGTGGCCACCGTAGCCAACCACGAGNTGCGNCCGTTCACCATTGGTTTTGCNGCTGAAACCCAGGACATCGACACNTANGCNCGTNGCAAACTGGTCAGCAAAAATCTGGATATGATCGTTGCCAACGATGTGTCACGCAGCGATATCGGCTTCAACAGTGANGAGAATGCGGTCACCGTNTTCTGGAATCAGAACCAGCAATCCTTCGAGCCGCGCAGTAAAAGTGCACTGGCCGCTGAGCTTATNGATCTGATTGCTCATCAATATGCCGCCAANCAGNCCGACAAAGACGCCACATTAACTCAGGAAAAAGGCTGAACATGCAGAAATTACAGGTAAAGTTACTGGACGATCGTCTCGGAAAAGATATTCCGCTGCCGGAGTATGCCACCACAGGNTCTGCCGGNCTNGANCTGCGNGCCTGTCTGGACGCCGCCCTGACTCTGCATCCGGGCGAAACCCAGCTGATTCCTACCGGCATGGCGATCTANATTGAAGATCCTGGTCTGGCGGCGATGATTCTTCCGCGTTCCGGNCTGGGNCATAAGCATGGCATTGTACTGGGCAATCTGGTCGGTCTTATCGACTCAGACTATCAGGGCCANCTGATGGTCAGTTGCTGGAATCGTGGTAANACGCCCTTTACTATTGAAGTGGGCGAACGCATCGCTCAGCTGGTTCTGGTCCCGGTTGTGCAGGCTGAGTTTGAGTTNGTCGACGAATTCGAAAGCACAGAACGTGGCAGCGGNGGNTTCGGCCACACCGGCACTAATTANTNCCCCAGCGGTATTCATAACAATTACANAGGAAAGTAATCAGCATGAGCAGCCTTGGTAAAAAGCCGGCAAGAACCATTATNTANTANAGCCGGATNTCAATCTGGCTTGCTCTGCTTTTTATCACTGGCGGAATGGCGGTGCAGAGTATTCAGATCAACCTGTTTACTCAATCGGACGTCGACAAAGTGTTCGCCAATGCCATGGCNGAACAGATGGCCCANTCCCTCAGCCTGCGCCTGCAGGACACCATCCGTCTGCAGCAGGCCGCCAGTAATCATCCTGACACNCTGAATGCTCTGGAAAATGGNGANGCCCGCTGGAAACTCACCCTGCGCCAGTTCATGCCCGGCGTACGCTCGCTGTCGCTGATCAAACGCAATGAAGCCATGGGCCTGCAACGCACTCATGGNTATGCCGTACAGGATCTNGTCAGCCGCACTCTGGACGGCGCAGCCATGCGCTTTGAAGCNGTAACCCGCGATGACAGCNCGGCCTTTTACTGGGCCTCCCCTATNCACGACCGGCAGAAACAGATTGTTGGTGTGCTGCTGGCAGAGTACGGCCCGCAATGGCTGAACCAGTTCCAGTCCGGTGCTACTGACACCCTGGGCCAGGTGGTAGTGAATCAGTTCGTCGATGGCGACCGTAAAAATGGTCTGGAAATTTTCCGCGCCGGGCAGGAGCCGGATTTACGCGGTACCGTGGTTACTTATCCGATCAATGACTACTGGTACCTGACCTATATTCCATCCAACAAGCGTCCGCAGCTGGAACTGGTGCCACTGATTACCCCATGGATTGTTTCTCTGGTCGCCACCCTGCTTGGTCTGTTCCTGGTTATAGGGATGCAAAAACGCGGCATCCTGCAGAACCAGCTGAAACTGCTCACATACGTGCGCGGACTGCGCCGTGATAACGAGACGCCAGCTCCCAAATTTACCCTGCAGNTGTTCCATGATCTGGCGGACTCCATGCATCACCTGTTCTCCACCATGAGACCGACGACGGAAGATGCTTCACANATGTCGACTACACGTCAGCGCGTAGATTTACCGGCACAGCCACAGCAGCGCCGGGCACCGGCTAAAACCGCGTCTGCCNCCCCANCGATGGGGATGATGGTTGAAGAGGTCGAAGANGAGTCCGTGGATCTCAATCCGGATATCTTCCGCGCCTATGACATCCGTGGTATCGCCGGNAAAGATCTGACCGACGACACCGTTTACTGGATTGGTCGCGCCCTNGGTGCAGAACTGGCNGAACGCGGNCTGAAAAAAGCCTGTNTNGCCTGGGATGGCCGTTTATCCAGCCCGNCTCTGGCGCAGGCTGTGCAAAAAGGTCTGCAGGAAGCAGGTTGTAANGTCATNGTACTGGGGGCCCAGCCAACCGGCCTGATGTATTTCGCCACCCACGAAACCGATGCCAGTTCCGGTGTCGTNATCACNGGCAGCCACAATCCGGCNGAATTCAATGGNCTGAAAATCGTCGTCAACCACCAGCCGCTGGCCGGNGATGAACTGATGGCGCTGTATCACAGAATCAAACGCAATGATCTGCCGCGCGGGACCGGCATGGCAGAGAGCCGCCAGCTGGAAGATCACTATCTGGAACGCATTGAAGGCGACGTTCAGATCGGCCGTGATCTGAAAGTCGTGATCGATGCCGGCAACGGTATCGCCGGCCCACTGGCGCAGCGCCTGTTTGCCGACCTGAATATTGAAGCTGAATACCTCTACTGCGATGTGGATGGTCACTTCCCGAATCACCACCCGGATCCGGGCAAACCGGAAAACCTGGCAACTCTGCAGGCCAGAGTTACCGCCAGCGGTGCCGACCTGGGTCTGGCCTTCGACGGTGACGGCGACCGCCTGATGGTGATCGATAACACAGGTAAGATTATCTGGCCGGATCGCCTGCTGATGCTGCTGGTGCAGGATATTCTGCCGCGCAATCCGGGCCGTGACGTGATCTTTGACGTGAAGTCCTCACGCCATCTGACGGGCTTCATCAGCCGCCATGGCGGACGTCCGACCATGACCGCCACCGGCCATTCACTGATGAAGCGCCAAATGGCAGAAACCAAAGCTGTGGTCGGCGGTGAATTCAGCGGCCACATCTACATTGCCGAGCGCTGGTACGGTTTCGATGACGGTCTCTACACCGCCGCCCGGGTGCTGGAAATTCTCAGTATGAGAAGCGAGCCGGTCAGTGAAGTCTTTGCCGCCCTGCCGGAAGACGTCAGCACACCAGAGCTGATCATTGAAACCGATGATAAGCGTAAATTCGCCATTCCCGAGCTGCTGAAGCAGGATTCTGAACTGACGGAAGGCGCCCGGGTGTTTACCACCGATGGCCTGCGTATTGAATTCAGCACAGGCTGGGGGCTGATCCGCCCGTCCAACACCACGCCAACGCTGACCCTGAGATTCGCTGCCCAGGACGAACAGACCATCGCCCTGATCCAGCAGAAGATGAAGCAGGCACTTACCCGTCACGCACCGGAACTCAAGGTTCCATTCTGATAAACGGCTAAATTGAATAGCCCCTGCCTCACCGGTCACGCTATAATGTGCGGCTGGTGAGGTTCCTCACCGAACAGAATCCACCCCTTCCCAGCAAGGAGCCAGCCCATGCCTCTGACGCGTGACCGCGCCATCAATGCCACTCAGGTTCTCAGTGAAGCACTGCCTTATCTGCAGCGTTTTGTCGGCAAAACCATCGTCGTAAAATACGGCGGTAACGCCATGATCGACGAAGAACTCAAGAACAGCTTTGCGCGTGACATGGTAATGCTCAAGCTGGTTGGCATTAATCCGATCGTGGTACACGGTGGTGGCCCGCAGATCGGCGAGCTGCTGGAAAAGCTGAAAATCGAAAGCCGCTTCGTTAACGGCATGCGCGTGACCACGTCAGAAACCATGGACGTCGTGGAAATGGTGCTCGGCGGTCTGGTGAACAAAGACATCGTTAACCTGATCAACCAGAACGGCGGCAAAGCTATCGGCCTGACCGGTAAAGACGGCCAGCTGCTGCATGCACGTAAGCTGCACGTCACCAAGAAATCACCGGAGCTGGAAAAGCCGGAAATCATCGACATCGGCCACGTCGGCGAAGTATCGCGCATCAACACGCAGGTGTTGGACATGCTTACCAACAGTGACTTTATTCCTGTGATTGCGCCGATTGGTGTTGGCGAAGACGGCTCGTCTTACAACATCAACGCTGATCTGGTCGCCGGTAAAGTGGCTGAAGTTCTGCAGGCGGAAAAACTGATCCTGCTGACCAATATTCCGGGTCTGATGGATAAGAATGGTGAAGTACTGACCGGCCTGACCACCAAGCAGGTCGACGAGCTGATTGCCGACGGCACGATTTACGGCGGTATGCTGCCGAAGATTCAGTGCGCTCTGGACGCCGTGCACTCCGGTGTAGTCAGCGCCCACATCATTGATGGCCGGGTTGCACACTCGACGTTGCTGGAACTCTTCACCGATGAAGGTGTGGGTACCCTGATTACCAATCGTCGCAACTGAACGGAGACACCATGACCGAACAGAGTGAGAACATCTCACGCCGCGATCAGATTCTGCAGGCGCTGGTGCATATGCTGGAAACCAATCCTGGTGCCCGCATCACCACCGCCAGCCTGGCGAAAACCGTCGGGGTGTCAGAGGCAGCGCTTTATCGTCATTTTCCGTCTAAGGCGAAGATGTTCGAAGGCCTGATCGCTTTTATCGAAGAGGCGGTTTTCTCCCGTATCAATCGTATTCAGGCGGATTTTGAAACCGCCAGCGACCGCTGCGAAAAGACCCTGACCCTGGTACTGACCTTTGCTGAGAAGAACCCGGGCATGTGCCGCCTGTTGTCCGGCGACGCGTTATCGGGTGAAACCGAGCGCCTGCGTCAGCGTATTCAGCAGTTCTTTGATCGCATCGAAACCGAGCTGAAAAAATTCCTGCGTGAAGCGGAAATGCGTGAAGGCAAAGTGCCACAGCAAACCGCCAGTGCGGCAGCCAATCTGCTGACCGCCGTACTCGAAGGCCGCATCCGCCAGTATGTGCGCAGTGAATTTGCCGCGCCGCCAACCCGTTACTGGGACGAGCAGTGGCCGATGCTGAATCAGACTCTGCTGCGCGAGAAGAATCTGACCTCCCTCGCCTGATCCTGATATCAGACGCATACGAAAAAGCCGGACAATGTCCGGCTTTTTCGTATTCTTAATCGGTAATACAGAACGTCAGTCCCCGGCCAGGGCTTTATCTACCCGGTCGTAATCCACATCCCGCTCCAGCGTACCCGGCGGATAAATCTGCAGAACCCGCAGGCGCTCAAACTCTGACGCATACTCCTGAGTAATGCGGATCATCTCCTGCTGACGGTCTTTGATCGTATTCTGCGAATCACGGATAGCACCCTGCAGCACAGCGATTTCTTCGCGCAGATCTGCCGGTACTTCCTGACCTTTACGTTCAATGTTTGCCGCCTGAGTTTCCGCCCGGCTCAGTTTTTCTTCCAGCTCAGTAATACGCCGGCGCTGCAGGCCAATATAAGAACTCACTTCATCAGCACGACGCTGACGGGCACGCTCAACATCGTTGGGCGAGGCATACAGACGCAGCAGACGCATATCTTCTTCCTTGCGTTCAGCCGTCGCCTGCTGGCGGGCCTGTTCGCGGGCTTCTGCCGCACGCTTTGCCTGTAGTTCTTCATCAGTGGGGGCGCGGTCGACATGGCCAATCACCATACCGCGGCTGTTGAGAATGTCGTAAGCCAGGTGGGAATATTCTGCAGGGACATAGTCTTTAATGATCACGTCACCGTTCACATTAAAGCGGTACATCTTTTTCGCGGCATAGCTGGGGGTGGCTGCAATCGCCAACACAAACGCCAACACCCCAACTACTGCTTTCATACTCAGGAAACTCCGTACTGATCCCTATAAGCGCTGATCGCTTCGGCATATTGCTTCAGCTCTGGCTTTTCTGACACATAATCCAGCACCTGGTTCAGACCGACGATGCTGATCACTTTCATTCCAAAATCGCGTTCCACTTCCTGAATGGCTGACAGCTCACCCTGGCCTTTTTCCTGACGGTCCAGCGCAATCAGCGCCGCCGCAGGAACAGCACCCGGTGCAGCTTCAATCATAGCCATTACTTCGCGGATTGCTGTACCGGCAGTAATAACGTCATCAACGATCAGTACATTACCTGTCAGTTCAGCCCCTACAAGATTACCACCTTCACCATGGGTTTTGGCTTCTTTACGGTTAAAGACATAAGGCATATCTTTGCCATAGTGGTCAGCCAGTGCGACAGAAAGCGACGCGGCCAGAGGAATGCCTTTGTAAGCCGGGCCAAACACCACATCATAGGCAACACCAGCGTCTTCAATGGCGGCTGCGTAGAAGCGACCAAGTTTTGCCAAAGCCATGCCGGTATTGAACAGGCCAGCATTAAAAAAGTAGGGGCTGATGCGCCCGGATTTGAGGGTAAATTCGCCGAATTTCAGAACACCCTGTTCGATGGCAAACTCAATAAATTCTTTCTGATAACTTTGCATACTGCACCTGATGATATGGCCGGGCGGTCAGTCAGGCGGTCTATACTGGAGCATCCGGGAAGGCCGGATATTGCACCAGACAGTTTTACCCGCTTTCCTGAGGATGCGGTATGATACACGCTTCACCAGTTGGGAACCATGTATGAGGATAATCAGTTTACACGTCGACGGCCTTCAGCAAGCAGTGGAGAACGGGCTGTATACCTGGCTGCAGACAGCCGGTGCAGACGTAGTCGCAATTCAGAATCTGAAGGCAAAGGAATATCAGCTGCCCGATTCCGTGCTCTATCCGGAAGGGTTCAACGCCTATTTTTTTGATGCAGAAGCTGACGGTTACTCAGGCGTAGCCATCCTCACCAAAGATATGCCGAAAGCCATTATGACCGGCCTGGCATTTCCGCAGTGTGATATGCAGGGTCGTTTTATTCAGGCGGACTTCGACCACGTCAGTGTCGGTTCCATTCTGTTTCCCCCGGTTGACCAGTACAACACACTGGAAGACAAACTCGCGTTCCAGCAGGAGTTTCTTGAGCACCTTATCAAGACCCGTCGCAAGCGTCGCGAATTTATTTTCTGCGGTAACTTCGAAGCCACCCACAAAACAGTGGATCTGTCTGATTGGCAGAACAACCAGAACGTACCGGGCTTCCTGCCGGAAGAGCGTGCCTTCTTCGATCAGATGTTTGGCCCGGCGGGTTATGTCGATGCTTTCCGTGAAGCCAACTTCGGGGAAAATCAGTACACCTGGTGGCCGGACGCCGACAGCGCTCGCCGCAACATCAATGGCTGGCGCAAAGACTTCCAGATCTGCACACCGAACATCCGCCAGTACGTGGTGGAAGCCAAACTGGATACCAACCTGAAGTTCGGCGATCACGCTGCGGTGATGGTGGAATACGAGTTTGACGAAGAATAGGTCTGAATGGCCAGATCAAAAAAGCCCGCTTTCGCGGGCTTTTTTGATCTATTCAAATTTACAATGCTTCAGGCCACTCAACGGTCTCAGCCAGGCTTTTTTCCACCATGGCTTCCCATTTAGCTGACCTTTTTGAACTTTTTTTACCACGCACAGCAATGATCGCGGCATCAAATTCTTCTTGGGTGACTTTGGCTGTGCACACAGAGCTGCTGGAACAGACAGTCTTATGCTGTGTAGAGTCCATTTTTAGTGCTGTATTCATGTCACTCACCTCTATTTCGGGCCGAGAAGGCTATAGCCAAGGGCCCATTCTGTCAAACATCTTCCATTACTATGATACAACTGGGATGCTAACGTGTTCATAAGGAAACGAATTCCACCCCAGTTCATGACTTCCGTTGTATACATCTATCAGAGTAGACACTAATTTGTCCATTGGTTCAGTTATTTTAAGTGACTTTGCTCCCAATTTCTGAGCATAAGTCATGGCTATATCGACAACTAATGGAACAACAAGACGTTTAAGCTCATCACATGAAGGGTTACGAGCAATCCTGTCTATCCTGACAATTCTTTTTCCTTTAGACACTCTCCCATGAGCGAGAGCCCCTAGTTTGCCATCAACGAACACAGCAACATCAAAATGCCTTGGTTCTTTATCATTAGCTGTTTCAAGAATTCCATTCCAATTTAGCTTAGGCTCGGTCTTCCATTCATGCGCTTCCCTGACGTTAGAAGGATGTGCAATTTCCAAGCATATCCTTCCCTTGAGAGTAGCCAGCTTTTCAATCCATACAGAGGAACCAATAACCTCGGCATAACACCTCTGCCGTATTATGTGGTAGTACTTTCTT
This sequence comes from Oceanospirillaceae bacterium, assembly GCA_002706025.1. Taxonomy (GTDB): domain Bacteria; phylum Pseudomonadota; class Gammaproteobacteria; order Pseudomonadales; family Oceanobacteraceae; genus Venatoribacter. The sequence continues at coordinate 2,091 of PAJK01000104.1, read as the reverse complement.
CGCTCAGAATATTCCATCACCCAAAACCATCTAATCCCTAACGAAAGAGCTTACACAAAGAACTATTAGTTAACTCTTTAGATACTATCAGTGGTATATGCAGATAGGGAGCTTTTCTGTACCTCAGATAATTCTGCGATAGCTTTCTGTGCCAGCGCCAGCATGGCGTTCAGTTCATCCGGCGTGAAAGCTTCGCCTTCTGCGGTGCCCTGAATTTCCACAAAGCCGCCTTTCTCGGTCATTACCACGTTCAGATCGGTTTCCGCGCTGGAGTCTTCAGCATAATCCAGATCCAGTACCGCTTCGCCTTTGTAAATGCCGACGGATACCGCAGCAATCTTCTGCTTCAGTGGTTCGCCTTTTACTTTACCATTGGCTTTCAGCCAGTTAATGGCATCGGCCAGAGCCACGCAGGCACCGGTAATGGATGCAGTACGGGTACCGCCATCAGCCTGGATAACGTCACAGTCGATGGTGATGGTGTTTTCACCCAGCGCCTTCAGGTCTACCGCGGCACGCAGGCTGCGACCGATCAGGCGGGAAATTTCTACAGTACGGCCCTGCTGTTTACCTTTGGCTGCTTCGCGGATCATGCGTGATCCGGTGGAGCGTGGCAGCATGCCATATTCAGCGGTCACCCAGCCCTGACCTTTACCGCGCAGGAAAGGTGCCACACTGGTATCTACAGAAGCGGGGCAGATGACTTTGGTATCACCGAATTCCACCAGCACAGAACCCTCTGCGTGTTTGGTGAAGTTACGGGTGATGCGTACGTCGCGCAGTTGATCGTTGGCGCGGCCACTTGGTCTCATAATCGGATCCCTGTTGTCATCGGATTGAATGTTTCAGCAGCGGCATTATAGCGGCATGGCAGCAAAATACCTCAGGCCTTACAATAACGGACTGTTGAGCAGAGGAATAATGACTATGGTTTTCAGTATGACCGCGTTTGCCCGGACCACGGCAGAATCCACCAACGGCCGCTTCACCTGGGAAATACGCTCGGTAAACAGCCGCTATCTGGAACCACATTTCCGCCTGCCTGATGCCCTGCGTGATATTGAACCTGCTCTGCGCGAACAGCTGAAAAAGCACCTCAACCGCGGCAAAGTCGAATGCTTCCTGCGCTATCACCCGACTACCAGCCAGGGGCAGATGAAAATCAACGAAGATCTGGTGCACGAACTGAATGCGGCTGCCGATGCGGTGCACGCCATCATCGGTCCGGGCAATACCATGAATGTGCTCGAAGTGCTGAAATGGCCCGGGGTTATCAGCGCCGAAGAAACCGACAGCAAAGTCATCAGTCAGCAGGCTGTCAGCGCCTTCGCTGATTGCGTGTCATCGCTGAAAGACATCCGCCAGCGTGAAGGCGAAGAACTGGGCAAACTCATCTCTCAGCGCATTGAGCGTATTGCGGAGATCGTCAGTGATGTACAGCAACAGCTGCCGGCTGCGTTGGAAGCCCAGCGTCAGCAACTGCTTGAGCGCTTCAAAGAACTGGCAGTAAGCGTTGATGAAGATCGTCTGGAAACCGAGATGGTTATGCTGGCGCAGAAAGCTGACGTTGCCGAAGAACTCGACCGCTTAAATACCCACGTCAATGAAGTAAAACGCATCCTGACCATGGACGAACCCATTGGCCGGCGTCTGGATTTTATGATGCAGGAGCTGAACCGTGAGGCCAATACTCTGTCATCCAAATCCCTGACCACAGGTATTACTCAGGCCGCGGTGGATCTGAAAGTGCTGATCGAACAGATGCGCGAGCAGGTGCAGAATATTGAATGATGTTCTTGGGTATTCGACGTTGTTCTTGATAGCATTATAAATCAAAGAGTTATGTGATTTTGACGCTCATGGTGTTCGTGTAAGTTCTGCCAAGTTTGGGTAGTGACGGGTAGTAGATTGGGGAGTATTTTCTCGCTATATTGTATCGGCGAGATTGTACTCCCCAATTTTTTTAAGGCAGGAAAGTGGGCAAGCTACACGACAAGACCGTCAAGAAACTGATCAAAGAGAAGCCATCCGTGCGGCATGCCGATGGCAATGGTCTCTACCTCATGACCCCGAAGCGCGGCGATGCCTACT
>PAJK01000103.1 GCA_002706025.1 Oceanospirillaceae bacterium | reverse complement strand
TGGTCCGCCGCAGGCGCCCGAAGGGGCGAAGGCAGGACGCCTGAGAGACAATCGTAACGAGCCTGCGAGTGGAGAAAACACCGGAGCCTGCGACGACGGTCATCCTCAGGGCCATCTATAAAAGTCTGTTTCCGAAGCCTCGGATTCAAGTTCAACGCCTGTTGTTCCAAAGATCTCCGTTCCGCCCGATGAGGACGAGACAAATCTGTCTGGAACAGATTTGCGCACAGCCCAGAGGGTGAGTATCAGGACGATACGAACAACCCCTGATAGTTTCGACTCGAAGTGAGCGATACAAAATCTTGGGCAGAATGCTCAAACGAAAACGATCGCCTGAGCTACTACGTATTAGTTAACCACTATACAATACTTAGCGAACCCTTATAACAAGAAGGTCACAACCATATCGCCTCCTGTTCCAAGGCTGCGCCTTCGGTCCTCAAGGCTGTAATCAAGCGGTGAATTTCGGCACCCTGTGCAGTTTGGGAGGGAATGGCTTGGCTTAGATAGCTCACTGCGGCATCAAAGTCGCTTTTGGTATCTCGCCATATGGTATTGCTGCCAAAGGTTTTCAGCTTGGATTGCCAATCAGGCATGAGCCACAAGCTACAGCGATTCCCCAGGCGCTGATGTAAACGGGCATAATTCTGCAACCCTACGCCATCGTAGTCTGGGAAAAGAACGACCTCTGGAACCCGCTCGGACGCACCAAGCCAGTCCAGCAGGTTGTTATTAATCTGCCCGCGATACCAGTGAACTGAGGCTTGGCCGTTATGTGGCAGGCCGATTTTTTGCAGATCTGAGTTTGGCAACCAGTCGAGACGGTCAAATAGCGCCTGGTTTTCCACCAACCACAGGGGCTGAGCGCTACACCAGGTATCACTTGGCTCAACTGCCAACGCCGCTACACCATAACGTGCCGTAGCATCACTGAGATCCAGTTGGCTGTCGGCATCACGCCACATCACTCGCTCACCACAGGCACGCATTAGCAGATAGTACGCCGCATGCCGGTGCCCCCCGCCCTTACTGTTGCGGTAGGCCGCAATATTGGCCGCCCGATTGGGCACGGAATCGGATAGTTCCTCTAGCAAGCCAGGACTGATGGAACGCAGATGCGCTTCAATCACCTGAGGTTGTGAGACCTGATAGGTTATTCCTCGGCCAGATGTCCGGCAGGTAATGGCGTGAGTCTGCTGGATGAATTGATCCAAAGCCTTTCTTTGCGCCGCAGTGAACTGCGACGCAGCGACCTGCCCATCAGCGGCTTTAGCCATACGCTGTAATGCGGCCAATAGCGCTTTCACGAGCCCACTCCAGTCATAGTTCCACCGCTATGCGTTGCCAGAGGCTCCAGAATGTGCCAGCTTTCACGACTGATATGGTTTCGACCTTGATGTTGGCTGATAGGCACGCAATAACGCGCCGTAGTCAGCGGAGAAGGAGAAGCAAATATGAGCGAGAAGCCAAACTCTGCTGCCGTCTCAATGAGACTGGCCTGGTTACGGGTGTCGAGAGCCAGTGCTTCGTCCAGGTAACAGATGGCTTTCACCCGGTGGCGCTTGTCCTGCATAAGGTGCAACATGGCCAGTCCCGTTATGAGCTTGGCCATTAAAACCGTGCCATTGGATGCAGCGCTATCAAGATCGTCAAAGGATTCCGGGGCCTGATCTTTCTTACCAACGACGAAGCTGAGCCGAAAAAGGTCTGCCACTCTCAGCCCCTGCCGTGCGTTGCACTCATCGATCAAACGCTGACGCGCTCTGTCCAGATGTACGTCATCCAATACGTTAGCCTGATTGAACAAGGTAAAGGTTTCACCTGACTCCACTTTTTCAGCAGTATCAATCAGGGTATCAATGGCAGAAACCAGGCTTTCGTCATCTTGAGCTTCAATCCTAAAGACGGTGAGATCCGATAACTGCCGAGCTCCGATGAGCGAGTTAAATTCGCGCATCCTCCTCTTTAAGCTATAAAGTCCGCTACGCAAGTCGCGCAGACTGGCAGTTACATTCACCACTGCACTGCGAGCACGGCGCTCCAGCGCTTCAGCTTCACGTGATAGCTGATGACGAAAATTGATCAATGTATCTATTTCAATTTCGTCGTTCTCGGCATACTGAAATTTGGTCAGGCCTTTGTGATGCAGCTCGCTTAGCAGGCCGGTGATATCGCCTTCCAATCGTAGTAACAGTTGGCATAAGCGCTGGTAATCCGTCAGAGCCTCAGCAAGATTCTCAAGTTGTACCTGTGAGTCACCTAACCACGGCCTATGGGGTTGGTCAGCCAAATAACTAAAGCGTTGATCGGTATCCACACGGCGATTGCGGAGTTCACTGATTTGCTGATGCTTACCATTCAGCGATGACTCGTCCAAGTTTAGCTTAGTCGCCTTTTCATCCAGAGTTTTACTAGCCTGCTCCGACTGAACCAGCAAGTTTTGAATCTCATGCTGCCGTGCTTCACCAGCAATTAAATGAATCTCACGTTCTGGCTGCTGCTGACGCAAGAGAAGTAACTGATCAAACTCTTTAAGGGCTTGTTCTATAGAAGTCAGCTGGCCATACAGATGATCCTTCTTTTCTTTGGCGTTATCCAAAGATTTGGCTGTATCCAACTGCTTAAGGAGATCCCTATGCTGCTCTGTTAATTCACTCTGACGCCGCTGAATTTCCGCAGCACTTTTGACAACATACTGAGGCGTGAGAGATTCAAGACTGAAAGACAGTCCCTCCATTTTCCAGTGATTGGCATCCATTTGTACCAATGCAAAACTTAGCACTTTTGTATCAAGATCAAATTGGTTAGCACCCAGCGTCATCACTTCTCGATTGAACAGGCGGTTTAACACTCCTAATTGATCTTCTGGCAGATCCACACTTAGACGTTGCCAGAGATTATCTGACAAAGTATCTAACTCTCGGGTTAATGCTTCTTGTTCTGACAGGTTGCGCTTTATATCTCGCTCAATTTGGCTGGGTGTACGGCTGCTCACCAGACCAATTTGTGTGGTTATGGCATCATATTGTTTTTTGATTTCCGCTTGCTGTTGTTCCAGCTCCTCCCGGCCCGAGATCAACGCAAATTGCCGTTCCAGCTCGTTTTGGCTCTCCTGATGACTTGCCAGAGACTTCAGCTTTGCAGCCAACTGAGTTTGTTCTGCAATCAATTTCCGATCATTACCCAGCCTGTCTCGCCGTTCATCTTCCAGGAGCTTTTGGGCTTGCGCTATCTCACTGCATTTATCTGTATAGAATTGCTCCCACCCCTCCAGAGCAGCTTCTATGTGGGGACGCACAGCCAGAATTTGGCCCCGCAATTCAAGTCGCTGATCACGGTTTGATTCTAATACATCAATACGCGCTTGCTGATTGTCAGCAATTTGATACTGTTCCCTCTCATCATTAATCTCAGCAAATGCCTTATCCCAAGCCTGCTTAAAATCAATGGCTGAGTCTATCACATCGTGTTTGAAAATTTGTAACAGGTGCTCTTTTACATCCTGTGATTTTAGTTTATCCAATCGTAGAGTACGGGTCAGAACTCGCTGATATGCATCGGAGTCTCGGCCGTTTTCCAAGCGAAATACGGTAAAATCCGGCTCATTTGCAGCGCGTTTAACTCGCCCACCGTAAAGAATATTGGCGAAATCACCCGGGTTATAGGTAAAAACGGATTTTCCGTATTGAGCGAGATGTGCAATTAACTCAGGCTGAGCAACCAATTTTCCGTCATTGGTCCGGAACTCATCGACGTTGAGCTGCCCTTTATAGGCAAAATATTGATAATCGTGGCTGACGCCTTTGCCGACACACCCAAGAACGACCGTCCCTATATTGGGTAGTGTTGCCTCCAGCAAAATATAAGCGCTGTTATTCGGAAAATAGAACTGGCGACTTTTATCCACATCATGAGCACCAAAGTCCATGCGCCGCTTATTAATGATCAGGAGAAATTGCAGTGCATTAATCAGACTGGTTTTGCCGGTATTATTTGGGGCTATGAGGGAAACTGACTCATCCAGCGGCAATTCCGCTCGTGAATATCCGGCACTGCCCAGCAACACCAGTCGCTGAAAACCGGAAAAGTCGAATCGCTGCATGGCCGTATCTACACGCATGGTCTTTGCTTTATCGCTCAAGGCTGTATCAGGATTCATGGACTTCTTCCTTATCGTTATCCAGCACGGAGCCTTCATCGTCCAGACCAAAATCACCATCAATGCTAGTTGCCAGAGCTTCGAAGTGATCAAGGTAGCGGTAAACTGCTGGCAGTAAATAATAAGCACCAGCGTCTTTAGACATGAAGCCAAATCGCTCTGCTGTTTTCGCTATATCCGGAAAGTCATCCAATAAAATCCCTTCCGCCGATAAGACTTCCTTATGCTGGCTGTAAGCTTCATCCAATAGCTCTCGATCAATACGCCAATCCGTAAAGCGACTTAGCGGCTTTCCTGCATCTCCTTGAAACTCAAATATCACCATGAAAAAAAGTGCTAATCGCCGCGTATTCTGATTAGACGATGTACTACTCTCTGTATTATGGAACCAAGCAAAACCACGACTATCGACCCTCAAGTCATACCCCAACGACGAGAATAACGTCTCGTAGGCGTCGCGCTCCTGTTCAAGGTTCGCCCACACCAGCGGATCGGATGCGCGATTGATATGCTCACCATTTTTGCTAAGCCGAGTGAAAATCTCAGCCAAACAACTTAGCTTCTCTACGTTAACTGTTGTCATAAGGCCTCCAGCCTGTGAGGGTGGTGATAAACCCGCAGGCTATTCAGTTCGGTTGCCATTTCTTCAGGTTGCAAGTAGCTGTGCCAGTCCGAAGATCGAACCAGTTCATGGTAGAGCTGTAACACTAATGCATCGGGCAGGTGGCCATAATGTTCACTCAGCCAACTCATCAGGTGATCAACCGGCAATGATCGTTTTAAATGTTCGATCACAGCCGTTTGATCAACCCACTCGTGAAAGTCCAACTGAGCAGACTCATCAGGCTCTGGAAACGGTTCTGCCACAGGCTGATAGTTTTTCGCCTCACTAATGATCGTCAAGACCTCATCACCTACAGAGATCCTGGAAAATCGCTCCTGACGGCAAGAAGGCAATCTCTGCCCCTCAAATTCCAATGGAATAGAACGACGCAGGCCGCGTTTTCTAACCTGACCAAGTAGCTTACTGATCGATGAGGCGAGATTGCTGTGAGCCCGAAGCTCCTCCCTGAGGGGCAATAAGGTATCCGCACACTGCTGAGAAATCGTCCGGCCTATACGCCTTAATTCCTTTGCCTGATAGGACACCTGCCTAATTTGACGCCGATGACTGTAGAGCGCCCCCTGAACACTGAGTTTCTCATAGATCACTTCCAACGCTTCATCGGCACCTTCCAGGTACCGATAAAAGGTTCCATCTGGTCCGGAGTCCATCATTTCATTCATGGGCTCGATGTATTGGTCGTATGCTTCCAGTACCCGACGGTAGCGCCTTGCGAGAGGCATCGCGCTATCAGCAGAACGCGCCTGCTCGGCAATATCCAAAATGGCATCACGATCCTGGTGAAGCTGAAGACTGATTTGCCGGAATAAATCGCCTAGCTGTCGAGCGGACTGACGCAGTTGATCATTATCACCATTGGCCAGAGCTTGGTTAAGGGATTCAGTCGCTGTGCGAATGGCCGCAACCCTTGCCGCCAAAACGGAAGAAAGTCCAAGCTCATGCTCATGGGTTAAGCCGCGAACAAACTCTAGCACCGTAGGGTTAACAACGAGCCCTCCTGAACGGGGAACAAGTTGCAAGAGATCGGCATTGAGCAATGAGCGCAATACTGCACCGGGTTCGCTGTTATCCGGGTCTACTTTACCAACTAAGTGTAGTGCCTGCTCTTCATCCAGCTCTGGATGGTCACGACTGACACGCACCATCACCTCGACCAGCTCCCAGTGCTGGTGCAATTGGTAGACAAGGCTTCGAGGATTAGCCACTAATTAGTCCCCATGGCAATTTGTATTGCTAAATAGTATTCGACAAACGTTATCGAATCCGAACTCGTTTACGCATTCGCACTGAATTGATAAGTTCCAACGCCGTTGCCTGAACATACCGTTCAACCGCATCTTCATCTTTATCTTTATGAAAAGCTCCAGGCCCAATTTTTCTTACAAAGCTGAATACATCGGCTTATACAGCAGGTTTCGGTTCAGCAATTTAATTACTCTCACGAACACTCTATGAACCAACAATAAAATAGCTATCATAGCCAAATTCAGTCACATACCAACCCGATTGTAATAAACCTAACAATAGGCACCATTCGCTAGCAAGCCTTAAGTTCTAGTCAAATCGACGCTCACTCAATCCGTACCAGCTGCGGGCCGCCATTCTGGTGAAGGCCATGCACTACTTCCGCCTATTGGGCGGCCACTAAACTCTGTAATCATAGGAGTAGCCTAAGCCTATATATCAAGCCAACGCCGGCGCTCTGAACACCCCACCCAACTTAGCCTCCCGATGCCAGCGGATGTATTCCGGATTCAGCTGTGGGTAGCCTGGAGCAGGATCGCGTATCAGCTGGCCGTGCATATCCCGGATGCGTTTTAGTGCCACATCGCTGCCGGTAAATTCCTTCGACACGATAATGCGCCTGTCATCAGACAGAGACCAGATCCCACGATCAAACAGGAGGTGAAGGGTCGGCTCCAGTACCAGCCCGTTATCAACAGTATCCGGGCCATTAAAAGCGTGGGCCTGAATATGGGCGGCTTCACAGCCAATGGAGGCTCCGCCACCGATGCGTATTTCAAAACCAGTTACAGCGCAGCAGTAATCGTAAGCTTTCAGTACATCGCGGCGGAAGTCTGCAGATCGCTTACGTTTTTCCAGTATGTCGCTGACGGTATCAGTATTGAAACTACCGGCAGAATCCGGCGGTGGGATGCTCAGTCCACAATCGTCCAGTACTGCTTCATAGGTGGTTGGCAGAAAGTATTCTTCCAGCAGGTACCAGGCGATGGTGAACAGCGCAGAATTATCCTGGGTAAGCCACTGCTGTACGTCTTCACAGAGAGAACCAGAGGTCTGGCGCAGAGATGCGAGAGTCGGAAAGCCACTGGTTTTACGTTGCAGCTCGCGATCGCTCAGTACCTGCCAGAGATCATCCGATTGCAGATACCAATAGGGCAGCTCGGGCTGCGGGCTTCCCTTCGTTGGCGGTGCCCAGTTGCGCAACAGGTTGCGCAGTGGCGCTTCAATATCTGCAAAAGCTACCTGCTTGCTGCCCTTTTGCCAGGCAGCAAGGGCCAACAGAAGTAACAGAGGCTTATGCGGGGCACGCTGGCCAGTGATGGTTGCTGTCTTAAGCTTTTTTATCCGCTCAAGAACCGGGCTGGAGTGATTGTTCATCCTGAAACTCGGGCTCTGGTATCAATCTGATACGTGCTAACAGAGCCGAAGCCCTGCGCGCACGAGTTAGTTATAACCATATCAGAAAACTGTACCAGTGGTTACATCAGGCCAACCGTAACAATTCGCCCTTCCTCCGCCGCTCCCTATAATCCACAAAAAAGCCCGCCAAAGGCGGGCACAGGGAGGGAGCAAACAAGGTTTACTGAGCCAGTCAGAATGAGGTGTTGGGCAGCAGCAGAGAGATGATCGGGAAGGCGATGATTGCTGCCAGTACCAGCAGGTCTGCCAGCAGGAAGCGGGTTACACCCATAAAGATTTCACCCACGGATACCTGGCCGCGGACCACGCTGCCGATCACGAATACGTTCAGTCCGACCGGTGGTGTAATCAGGCTGATTTCCAGCAGTTTCACGATAATCACGCCAAACCAAATCAGGTTCAGGCCGTAGCCTTCCACCATAGGAATCAGAAATGGCAGGGTCAGTACCATAATGCCCAGCGGATCGAGGAACATGCCGAGCACAAAATAGATCACGGCGATCATGATCAGCAACATCCACACTGACAGATCCATGGAGGTAATGGTTTCAGCAATTTCCGGTGCTATCCCGGTCAGGGCGATAAAGCCAACAAAGATTTTGGCACCAGCGGCAATAAAGAAAATAGAGGTTGATTGCAGGCAGGTTTCTTTTACTGAATCGAGAAACTTAGCCATATTCAGCTTTTTCTGTTTAACCCCGACGATCACTGCAATCATGGTGCTGACACCAGCCGCTTCGGTTGCGGTAAAGAAGCCGCTGTAGATACCGCCAATAATAATGAAAAACAGCAGGAGTACCGGCCAGCAATCCAGCGCCACTTTCAGCTTGCTCAGCTGGCTGTCTCCTTCTATTCCCGGCGCTACACCGGGGGAGCTTTTCACCCAGATAAAAATAACCAGAAGGTAGGCAAGCATGGAGATGATGCCGGGCAGAACACCGGCCATAAACAGCTGGTTAATCGATACTTCAGTAAAGATGCCATAAAGGATAAATAACACACTGGGCGGAATCAGCGACCCCAGCGTACCGCCAACCGCAACAGACGCGCTGGCGAGCTTTTTATCGTATTTGGCTTCCAGCATTTCGGGTACGCAGATGCGTCCCATGGCCGATGCACAGGCCATGCTTGAGCCCGAAATGGCAGAGAATCCGCCACAGCCTAATACCGATGCCATGGCCACACCGCCGGGCAATTTCATCAGCCAGACACGCGCTGCTTTATAGATGTCACTGGTCATGCCGGTGTGATAGGCAATATGTCCGAGCAGAATAAACAGCGGGATCATACTCAGATCATAGGAGTGAACCAGATCGTAAGCCGTCCCTGAGATCATGGTCAGCGTTGGTTTCAGTGCGCGCTCAAAATCCATTCCCCGGTTGAGGAAAAAGAGAAAAATAAATGATGACGACACGCCCGCCAGTGTAAATGAAATAGGGACACGCAGGGCGAGCATAACCAGAGCACAGGCAAAGCCAATAAGGCCCAGGGTAATCGGTTCCATCGGTCAAGCCTCCTCTGCTACATCATGGGAGCTGGTACGTTTACTCAGGTATTTTTCATCAGCGCGGATAAAAGCGAGAGCATCATGGAAACAAATAATCAGCAGGCGCAGGTAAAAGAACGCCAGACCAACAAAGAAGAACAGGCGGCCCGGCCATTCCGGTAATTCAAGTTCACCGGAGAAATAAGATCCGCTCGCCAGTGCGTGGCTGAAGGAACCCCAGGATGCCATAACCATTAACAGCATGGGTGCCAGTACAAGCAGAGAGCCAAGCAGCAGAATAAAGAGCTTTACGCGCTTGCCGAACAGGTTAAACAGAAAATCGATCGCGATGTGCTGGTTCGCGCGGGTAACGTAGGCCAGTGGCAGAAAGATACCGCCCATCATCAGCTCACCAACGATGGTTACCACATCCGGCACGCCGGTATTAAACAGGTTGCGCAGAATCACGGTCAGGGTAATCACAGTGCCCAACCCGACGATGCAGAAACCTGCAACATAAAGCAGAAGTTCTTCTGTTTTTTTAAGCATAACGACTCCGAAAAACAGCCCGTTGCCGGGCTGTCATCTTATTATTGTTATCTCTTACTTCTGATCCCAGGGATAACCTGACTCATCGATTTCGGATTTGTATTTGCTCAGCAGAGCCTGATATTTCTTCAGCAGGCGGTCACCGTCCAGGCCGCTTTCGTCAGCCTTGCTGACCCAGTCCTGAACGTATTTTTTACTGTCTTTAATCAGGGTTGCAGTGTCTTCAGCAGCCAGGTCATTGGCTACCATGCCGTTAGCTACCAGCGATTTTTCACCTGCGACATCTGCACTGATCACGTTGCGGCCGTGATGATCGGCAAACGCAGCCGCAACCTCATCCAGCACCTTTTGTTGGGACGCTGTCAGCGACTGGTAAACGTCATTGTTGATGTAAATACCCAGACCGGAGAATACACCCCAGTTGAGTTTGGTGATGTATTTGGAGACTTCATCGTGTTTCAGTGCAGCGGAAGCACTGAGGTATGTCTGTGCGCAATCGATCAGGCCGGTATCCAGCCCCTGAAATACTTTATAAACCGACATATTCACCAGGCCTGCGCCGTGGTCACCCAGTACGTAACCATAGGCACTGATACCACGCAGCTTTATACCTTCAATATCGGCCAGAGTTTTCACTGGCTTGTCTTTACAGATCAGGTTTACGGAACCCACGCTGTAAGCGGTTAACAGACGCAGGTTCTGCTCCGCCAGCTGCTTTTCTACCTGTTCGTCTTTGGCGAAATCATTAACGGCGCGGATGCCGACCCAGGGATCATTGTTTTCGAATGGCACATCACCGATACCTGTGGTGATCAGCTCTTTCGGGAAGTACCCCTGGATAATACTGCCCATGTCGGCAACGCCGTAGCTGATGCCTTCACGCGCCGCTTTCGCTTTAAACAAAGCACCGCCCCACTGAATATCAATCTTCAGATCACCGCCAGAGCGCTCATTCACCTGATCAGCAAACCACTGCACATCCGCTGCGCGGGCGCCGCGGTTGGGAGATGCTTCACCAAAGATCAGGGTTTTTCCAGCGTGTGCAGAGCCGATCACAGAGGCCAGCAGAGCCCCCGTAAGACATTTCTTGATGACGTTCATTGTTATTCTCCGGTTTTTATTATTGTTTCGCTAAGCGAAATGACATACCGCGATAGAGTTATTCCACTCTACATATCGGTTTTGCTTTTCGCAACTTTTTAATTCAGAGGTTTTGTCAACATACTCAGCCAGCCCGGAAACCGGCTTAACAGAGAGGAAGCAACAAGGCTGGCGCCGGAATGCAGGCGTGTAGCCCTGAGTGATACGTCCAGCGGGTGCCGGATCTCTGATTAACATTCACTCAGCGAAACAGACACCCGACCAATTTCTCAGATGCCTTTTTCCACCATCGCTGTCTCAGTCGGAAGAGCCGAGGAAGTACTCTTTCAGCTTGCCCTCGAGCTCGCGGTTAAAGTGTTCCGCCGATGCCATATGGTCAGCCATCAGCCTGCGCGCCTGCTCTGCGTCTTTGGCACGGAATGCCAGCATCAGTTCTTCGTGGTAATGCAGATTGGCGCAGGAGAACTCGCGCTGTTCCGGCAGTGAGGATTTTTTGAAGATCACCAGATCACGGATCATGTCATTGAGAAAGCGCCCCATAAACGACAGCATCGGGCTGTTACAGCGCTGCGCGAGACGGATATGAAATTCCAGCTCGGCAAAGCGTTGCTCAACACGCTCATCGAAGGTTTTCGGAGCATCGTGACCAAGATCCACCAGCCCCTGCAGGTAGGTGAGATCGTCTTCAGTCAGGTTGGGAGTCGCCAGGGCAGCGATCTCAGGCTCGATCAGGGAGCGCAGTGCGTAAACATCCGGACCACTGGGGCGTTCGAAATGGAGGAAGTTGCGCAGCAGCTCACTGGCACGCTCATAAGGAACAGACTCCAGCACCGCGCCACCATTCGGGCCAGTTTTTACTGAAATGAGTCCCTGTACTTCCAGTGATTTGAGTGCTTCACGGACGGTGCCTTTAGAGCAATCGAACTGCTCCATCAGATCACGTTCATTAGGAAGACGGTCACCGGGCTGCTTCTCGTTTACCGCGACCCAGCGCTTGATGGCACTCACTATCTGATCGGAGCGCTTAACCCGCTTTGGCGATGAAAACTCGTTTAACTGCATATCCCTGACCCGTATTTGTAAGGCGAAATAATGTCACACCGCCCGTATAAATGCGAACAACCTAACTATTGTATTTATACGTATAAATACAATAGTATGGATTTTAACCGCTGCTTCAGGGCAATCCGGAGGCAGTAAAAATGGCTAAACACAGGATAATAAGATGAGCTCAACACAGCGTTTTAAATGGGACGATGCCCTGCTTCTCGATCAGCAACTGACCGAAGACGAGCGCCAGATTTCTGATTCCGCCCGCGCTTTCAGCCAACAGGTACTGCAGCCAAAAGTACTGGAAGGCTACCGTAACGAATCTTTCGACCGTGACATCATGAGTCAGATGGGTGAAATGGGTATGCTCGGTGCGACTGTTGCTGAGCAGTACGGCGGTGCCGGCCTGAGCCATGTTGCCTACGGTCTGATTGCCCGTGAAGTTGAACGCGTTGACTCCGGCTACCGCTCTGCCATGAGTGTGCAGTCCTCTCTGGTGATGTATCCGATTGAAGCTTATGGCTCAGAAGAGCAGAAGCAGAAGTATCTGCCGAAGCTGGCCAGTGGCGAAATGGTTGGTTGTTTTGGTCTGACTGAGCCTGACCATGGCTCTGATCCGGGTTCGATGATCACCCGTGCGAAAAAAGTGGATGGCGGTTATCTGCTGAGTGGCCAGAAGATGTGGATCACCAACAGCCCGATCGCGGACATCGCTGTGGTCTGGGCCAAATCCGAAGCCCACGATAACAAAATCAAAGGCTTTATCGTTGAGCGTGGCACCAAAGGCTTCTCCACACCTAAGATCGAAGGCAAGCTCAGCCTGCGCGCTTCCGTCACCGGTGAAATCGTTCTGGATGAAGCGTTTGTACCGGAAGAAAACCTGCTGCCGGAAGCCAGCGGTTTGTCCGGCCCGTTTGGTTGTCTGAACAAAGCCCGCTTCGGTATTGCCTGGGGTGTATTGGGCGCCGCGGAATTCTGCTGGCACGCTGCCCGTCAGTACACTCTGGACCGCAAACAGTTTGGCCGCCCGCTGGCCGCCACTCAGCTGGTTCAGCTGAAACTGGCCAATATGCAGACTGAAATCACTCTGGGCCTACAGGCCGCTCTGCAGGTAGGCCGTCTGATGGATGCCGGCAACTGGGCACCTGAGATGATTTCTCTGATCAAACGCAACAACTGTGGCAAGGCACTGGATATTGCCCGCGTATCCCGCGATATGCACGGTGGTAACGGTATCTCTGATGAGTTTGGTGTGATCCGTCATATGGTGAACCTGGAAACAGTAAACACCTATGAAGGCACTCACGATGTGCACGCCCTGATTCTGGGCCGCGCGCAAACCGACATTCAGGCGTTCTTTTAAGCCCTGATTTCACACCACACTGCCGGGGGATATTCCCCCGGTACGGAGTTGTGCCATGACAAAACCCCTTACCGGTATTCGCGTACTGGATCTTTCGCGCATATTAGCCGGCCCCTGGTGCAGCCAGCATCTGGCCGATATGGGAGCGGAAGTCATTAAAATAGAACACCCGCAACGCGGTGATGATACCCGTGGCTGGGGACCTCCCTTTATTGAAGACACCGGCGAATCCGCCTATTTCTTATGCGCTAACCGCGGTAAAAAATCGGTTGCCATCGATATTGCATCCAGCGAAGGTCAGGCCCTGATCCGCAAACTGGCGGCCGAATCGGATGTGGTACTGGAAAACTTCAAAGTCGGTGGGCTGGCAAAATACGGTCTCGATTTCGACAGTCTGAAGCAGGTTAACCCTGACATCATCTATTGCTCAATCACTGGCTTCGGTCAGTCCGGCCCTTACGCGCCACGTACGGGTTACGACTTTCTGATTCAGGGCATGGGCGGGCTGATGGGTATTACCGGCAAAGCAGACAGCGAAGTGGGCGGTGGCCCGGTTAAAACCGGCGTGGCGGTAACCGATTTATTTACCGGCATGTATGCTGCCAGCTCTGTTTTATCCGCGCTGCTGGACCGCGAGCGCAACGGCGCCAAAGCCGTGCATATCGATCTGTCTCTGCTGGATGTGCAGGTGGCCACGCTGGCGAATCAGGCGCTGAATTATCTGACCTCAGGTGTATCCCCGACCCGGCTGGGTAATTCGCATCCGAATATTGTGCCCTACCAGGCATTTGCCACAGCGGATGGTCATATCATTCTGGCGGTCGGCAACGACTCACAGTTTGAGAAATTCTGTGATGTCGCCAATGCCTCTGAATTGCTTGCAAGCGGGCTTTATACCACTAACCGTCAACGCGTTGAGCAACGTGCGCAACTGGTGCCTTTACTGGAAGCGATCGTACGTCAGCAGCCGTCTGAATTCTGGCTCAGTGAGCTGAAAAAGGCCGGTGTACCCTGCGGACCAATCAACAGCATTGAGCAGGTATTTGATGACCCACAGGTTAAGCACCGTGGCACACAACTGACCATGGAGCGTGGGCAGGCCAGCAGCATTGATCTGGTATCTAATCCGGTGCGCATGAACGAGCAGGCAATGAATGCCGATTCAGCGCCACCTCAGTTGGGCGAACATACCCGTGATGTTCTGTCTGAGTTGTTGCATGAAGATCCGCAGACGCTGGATGCGCTGCGCGATAAAGGTGTGATCCGTTAAACAGCTGCGCGCTTCCGCACGGGAGCGCGTTCGCTTTTCTCTTTTTCTGCTTTTCTCTTTTTCTTGTTCTGCTTAAACCAGATTCCCCCGGGGTCAGGTTCGCAGAATGTAATCCAGAGCAAAAACCCACACAGCCAGAACAACAAATGCCACACAGTTGTAGAGCAAATTCCAGCGATAGGTAATCTCGCGCGGATTTGTGCCGGTAGTGCTGCTGATCAGCAGAGCGGTAATCATCACAGGGGACGAATTCATCGCCAGACTCCAGCCGGCCATCAGACCCAGAGCCAGCACCTGTGGCTGCAGACCAAACGATTCAGCCGGTGTCAGCGCCGCTGCAATAATTGCTGCACTGGCAATCGGGTTAATGCCAAACTGAGCCAACAGGATAATCACACTGCCGGCCACCAACGCCAGAATCCAGCCAGATAACTGCAGAAAATTCACGCTGTCGACAATCACATCATGGGGCAGTAATTCCGCCATAATCACACCAAAAATACTGGCGGCTCCAAGAATCGCAATTTCTGAACGGGTTGCGGTCGCTTCTACCGGAAACTGCTGACGCAGAATCTGCAAAGACGACGTCAGCGCTTTACGGCTGCGTCCGGCCGGATTTTCCAACAGCAGCCAGGCCAGGCCAATCACCGGACTAGCGACCACAATCGACAGTGGCAGATTGGCGCTCGTACTCCTCTCGATCAACACCGCCAGAGAGAAAAAGCTGATCACAATCAGCAGAAATTTTACTGCCGGCAGCCAGCTTAGCTGCGGCCCGGAATACTGTGCCGACGGCGGCGCCTGACGCGGATTAGTCGTGTAATCCAGAAACCAGCCTAACAACAGCAACAGCCCGGCCGTCAGCAGACCCAGTGGCAGCAGAGAGAACCAGTCCAGCCCCGGAATCGTTGCCAGCATAACGGCCATCGTAATAGAGAAAGGCGATGCCAGCGGCACCAGCGAGAAACCGCGCATAATAGCCAGGTTCATACGACGGCGGCGTATTGCCTGCACGTGCTCAAGTCCGCCAGCGGATTGCAGTGTATTGCCCCTGGCCACCATTTCGCCAAGCAGGTGCACTACGCCAAAATTAATAATGGTGCCGAACAGATAGCTGGCAAAAGAAATAATGCCGTAGCGTCTCAACGGCGGCTGATGTACCACCAGCTGCCCACACTGGCGCACGATATGGGAATGCACCGCCGCCACACGCAGGAAGGCCAGCGCCAGCAGAAACGTCGCAAAATAAATCGCCCGGGACAACGCGCTTTCCAGAGTGGCCAGAGGATCAGAACTTAAACCAAGGAACAGCAGAGAGACGCCGGCTACGCCCATCAGGATTCGTCCGGCGTTATTGATTTTGGGCCATTGCAGAAACAGAAACACCACCAGTGACGATGTTGCTACAACCAGCCCGGCCAACTCACCGAAGAAGCGGTGATATAAGGTAAATACGATGGTAATTGCGACACATGCTGCAGAGATATTTTTAACCATATTAAGACTTCTCTGTTTCAGCCTGTGCCAGCTGAAGAATTTACAGGGTGCAGATAAAGGCCGCTCAGAAGGGGATATAAAGCGCCCCTTATCTGCAAAAACCGCTGCTCAGACGCCGGCGCCCATGATGTCCCGGCCAAGGTGAATCAGCTGCGGAGCCAGAACATTTTCCAGATTTTCCTTACTGAACATGTAGGAAGGACCACCACAACTGAGGCAGACGATTTTGTCATCCCGCAGTTTCAGCGGCACCGCCACAGCATTCACGTTACGATCCCATGCGGCATAGGCCGAGGTGTAGCCTTTTTCATTGTATTCGGCGATGGACGCATCAATATCGGCTTTAATTGCCGGCCATTCCTGCTCGCTGTATTTTTTCTGCAGATGCTGCATAAAAAATTCACGCTCTTCTGCAGTCACCATGGCAAGAAAACCACGACCGATTGCACTGGTCGCCATCGGCAGGCGCGAGCCAACTTCTACCCGCAAAGACTGCGCATCATCACTGCGGCTGTAAGACACAAAGATCATCGACAGACGCTCACGGGTGGCCAGACCAACCGATACCTGGGCACGCTTGGCCATGGCATCCATATAAGGTTTAGCCACCTGACGCACCTGCAGCTGCGATGTGTAAGCACTGCCCAGCGCCAGTACACCGGAATCCAGCTGGTATTTCTCCAGGCTGGGGGAATACGTCAGATAGCCCAGTTTGGTCAGGGTGTAGGTCAGACGCGATACCGTCGGCTTTGGTAAGCCAGTAATCGAAGCAATGTCCTGGTTGCCCAACAGACCACCCTTCTGGCCAAAAGCACGCAGGATTTCCAAGCCTCGGGCTAATGCCTCGACAAACTTCCGGTCTTTCTCGTCTTTGGACTTACTTTCCGGATAATCAAAAAAATCCTGCATAGTTATCAGCCATCTTCAGGGGGTGATTCAGAAACTCAGACGCCAGTGTCTGCGTACAGCCAACACAATAGAACCGCTGGCATCAGGCAATAGCAAAACGGAGTTCCATTATACAACCTGTACGTTTTGATTATAACCACCACCTGAATACAGATAGGGCAACGGGCACACGTTGCCCTATCTGCGTCTGTCGCTTTTCAAGCCCCCGAAAGAGCCGCAGCTCAGCTGCTGATCAGCGCGTTCAGATGCCAGTCACGGCTTCCCATCTGAGTATTCAGGCTGGTCAGGCGCTTAAAGTAGTGGCCAACATCCAGCTCGTCGGAAATCCCCATGCCGCCGTGAAGCTGCACCGCTGACTGACCAACTAGGCGGCCGGCATTACCGATTTTCACTTTCAGCATGGACGCCGCGCGCTTTGCTTCTCCTGCATTGGTCGGCTCAAGCACAGAATAGTAGAGCATGGAACGCGACATTTCTTTTTCAATAAACATATCAGCAAGTCGGTGCTGGATGACCTGGAAGCTGCCAATTGCGCGGTCAAACTGCTTGCGGGTTTTGACGTACTCGTTGGTTTTTTCCAGCAGAGTTTCCATAACACCGACGGCTTCCGCCGACAGGGCGACAATCCCTTCTGCCAGTGTTTCCTCTACCGCGTCTGCAGCAAGATTAAACTGTCCGAGCACGGCGTCCGCGTCGACGTACAGCTGCTCAATGGTCAGGTTCGAAGCGGAACTGCCATCGTTGGCTTTATAATCTTTGCGGGTCAGGCCTGCGCTGTCAGTGGGTACAACAAATACGCTGATACCGGACTGACCATTATCGGATGTGCGCGCACTGATCAGCAGGAGATCGCTGGCGTTGGCATTCAGCACAAACTGCTTACGGCCATTAATAACGTAACCATTGCCTTCTTTTACGGCTTCAGTGCCAATGGACGAGACACTGCCCGACGCTTCCAGCTCACCATGGGCCAGTGCCACTTTCAGTGTGCCCCCGGCTATTTTGCTCAGCAGTGCGTCTTTCTGCTCACTGCTCCCGGCTTTATTAATCAGGTTGGCGGATAAAATGACGGTCGAGAAAAATGGCTCAACCACCATGCCTTTACCCAGCTTCTCCTGCAGCACAATGGCATCCTGAATGGTGCCACCAAGGCCGCCGTATTCTTCCGGAACCATCAGTGCCAGCCAGCCCAACTCAGCAAAGGTTTGCCAGTTATGTTCACTGAAACCCAACTCACTGTCAGCCAGTTTGCGACGGGTCTCGAAATCGTATTCGTTAGCGATAAAACGTGATGCGCTGTCCTGCATCATCTGCTGCATATCGTTTAATGAAAAATCCATACCTTTACCTCGTTCAAAGACCCAAAACCTGTTTGGCGATGATGTTCTTCTGAATTTCGTTGGTGCCGCCGTAAATACTGAGCTTACGGTTGTTGTAATATGCCGGCGCTGCTTTTGCTGCGAAGAACGGACCTTCCGGCTCACCAGCAAACCCTTCCTGGTACTGTTCCGGCAGGAATGGCAGACCCTGAACGCCGGCCACTTCCAGCAGCAATTCATCCAGCAGCTGCATAATTTCTGTGCCTTTGATTTTCAGAATGGAGGATTCTGATCCTGGTGCCTTACCGGTCGCAACAGAAGAGAGCACGCGTAATTCGGTAAACTCCAGCGCTTTTAATTCCACTTCTGCTTCAGCAACACGGGACATGAATACGGCGTTGCCGCGCAGGTCAAACGCCTCAGATGACAGGCTGTCGATGCGCTTTTTCAGGCTCGCCAGTTTGCCTTTGGATTCAGCAACCCGGGCAATACCGGTACGCTCATGAGTCAGCAGAACCTTGGCGTAAGTCCAGCCTTTACCTTCTTCACCAATCAGATTATTTGCTGGTACACGAACGTTATCAAAATGCACTTCGTTTACTTCACGGATACCATCAATGGTGATGATCGGCGTAACGGAAATGCCCGGCGTTTTCATGTCGATCAGCAGGAAGCTGATACCTTCCTGTTTGATACCAGTATCTTCGGTACGTACCAGACAGAAAATCCAGTCGGCGTGCTGACCCAAAGTAGTCCAGGTTTTGGTGCCGTTAACGACGTATTCATCACCGTCACGTACCGCTTTGGTTTTCAGTGAGGCCAGATCAGAACCGGAATTTGGTTCGGAATACCCCTGACACCACCACACATTGGAGGCGAGAATATCCGGCAGAAAACGCTGCTTCTGCTCTTCATTGCCGTAGGTATAAATCACCGGGGCAACCATCGACAGACCAAACGGAATCAGACGCGGGGCATTACAGGATGCAACTTCGTTGGCAAAAATATACTTCTGCGCAGCGCTCCAGCCCGTGCCGCCATACTCCACCGGCCAGTTAATACCGGCCCAGCCTTTTTCATGCAGTGCTTTTTGCCAGAGCACGTGATCCTCTTTCGAGAGATAGGTGCCTTTATCCTGTTTTTCTTTAACAGACTGAGGGTATCCGGTACGCAGGAACTCACGCACTTCTTCACGGAAGGCCAGCTCCTCAGCAGAAAAATTCAGATCCATTATCCATCTCCAGTATCCAGTGGATTTGCAAACCAGAATACCACACAGCAGCATTCTGGCAATAAATTTCGGTATCTAATTTCTCTCTGCGAAACACCATAAGAGGCAAAGCAGTGCCTGATACGGCTGTTTCGCTCAAGAAAAGGATCAAACGATGGGAAATATCCCGCGATACAGGTCAGTCAGTGTGACTGCCGGCGCTGCTGCTCAGCCGTATTGGGCTACAGCAGCGCACGCGTTGTTATGCAGAACTTAAGCAACCGATGCTTTATCTGCCGCCCACTGCTGTAACAACTCAGATGGCTGCCAGTAATCGGCATCCAGGGTCTGCTGGTATTCTTTTATTTGTTCCAGCACTTTGTCATAGCCCAGCAGACTGGCGTAAAACATCGGCCCGCCCCGATAAGCCGGGAAGCCATAGCCNTTGACGTACACCACATCAATATCACTGGCACGCTGTGCAATNCCTTCTTCCAGAATGCGGAAGCCTTCATTAATCAGCGTCAGCATCAACCGGCTGACAATTTCTTCGTCGCTCAGCGTGCGCCGGGTAACACCGAATTTGTCTGCCATCTGGCTGATNATTTCATCCACTTCCGGTGCNGGTTGCTGGCCATGNTCTTTGCTGTAGTTGTAGTAACCCTGNCCACTTTTCTGGCCTAAGCGTCCCTGTTCTACCAGCTCATCCGCCACGGCATAGGTTTCCGGCTTACCNCGTAATTCCGGCGGCAGATTNCNGCGTGCGTTGTAGGAAATATCCAGCCCGGCNAGATCGGAAACCGATAACGGNCCCATGGCCATACCGAAGTTTTTAATNGCCTGATCAACCTGCTGNGGCGTGGCNCCCTGNAGCAGNCACAATTGCGTTTCACGCACNTACTGACGCAACATGCGATTGCCGATAAAGCCGTAACACACNCCGGAAAGAACCGGAATTTTGCGGATTTTTTTCGCCAGNGNCATNACNGTTTTTAATACTGTNTCTGTGGTCTGATCACCTTTAATCACTTCCAGCAGCTTCATAATATGAGCCGGNCTGAAGAAGTGCAGGCCAATCACATGATCAGGGCGGTTGGTGTATCCGGCNATGATATTAATATCGAGATAAGAGGTATTGGTGGCCAGTATCGCCCCNGGCTTACAGGCCGCGTCCAGTTTACTGAACACATCCTGCTTCACNTCCAGGCTTTCAAATACAGCTTCAATCACCAGATCCACGTCACCGAGATCAGCGTANGACAGTGTGCCGCTGATACGACTGACGCAATCNTCGTAACTTTGCTGAGAAAGACGTTTACCTTCCAGCTGTCGGGTCAGAGTCTGTGTAACCCGCCCGATACCTGCCTGCAGNGCTTCATCATTGCGTTCAACCATAATCACCGGGAAACCGGCCTGCAAAAGGCACACACTGATNCCAGCGCCCATGGTTCCGCCACCGATNACAGCGATGCTGCGTATTTCTTTTGGCTGCACGTCCTCACTGACACCTGCCAGTTTCGGNGACTGTTTTTCAGCAAAGAATTTATGCCGCAGAGCACTGGATTGTGAGGANGCTTTGCACTCGAGAAAAGCTGCCCGCTCATAAGCCAGCCCTTCNGCCAGCGTCGAAACAGCGCTTTTTACAATACAGTCCAGCGCGGTCAGCGGTGAATCCTGGCCACGGAATTTCTTTTTCAGCAGGGCTTTAAAAGGAGCCAGCTCTTCGGCGGATAATTCTGCCGCTTTTGACTCACGCTGTGGTTTACCGGAAGCAGCGGCCAGCGCTTCGGCATAGTTCAGCGCATCTGTCAGCAGATCATCTGCGGCAATTTTATCCACCAGGCCAATATCCAGCGCCTGCGTGGCGTTACGGAATTCNCCCATGGCAGCCATTTTTATACNTTCAGCAATACCAACTAAGCGTGGTAAACGCTGCGTACCACCNGCCCCNGGAATTAATCCCAGCGTAACTTCCGGCAAACCAAGCGTCACAGCGGAATCAGCAATACGATAATCGCAGGCCAGTGCCAGCTCCAGACCACCGCCCAACGCNGTGCCATGCAGACATGCCAGCGTAATTTTGCTGCTGTTTTCNAGCTGTTGCAGNACATCCGGCAGAGACGGTTCCANTGCGGGTTTATCGAACTCGGAAATATCNGCACCAGCAACGAAGGTACGACCGGCACAGNTCAGCAGGATCACGCGCACATCATCGCCTTCAGCTCTGGTCAGCGCGTCCTGAATACCACTGCGNACNGCCTGTGACAGNGCGTTAACCGGTGGATTGTTGATTTCAATAATGCCCACAGCNCCCTGTGAGCGATANCTTACAACACTCATAATCAACTCCNTTAAACNCGCTCAATAATNACGGCGATACCCTGACCGATACCGATACACATGCTGACCAGCGCATAGCGGCCACCGGTTTTTTCCAGCTGACGCAGCGCTGTCAGAGCAATACGGCCGCCACTGGCACCCAGTGGNTGGCCTAATGCAATGGCACCGCCATTGGGGTTAAGNCGCGGATCATCTGCCTGCAGACCCAGTTCTTTTAAACAGCCAAGTACCTGCGCAGCAAACGCTTCGTTAATTTCAATCACATCCATATCGGCCATCGACAGTCCGGCGCGTTCCAGCGCTTTGCGNCTGGCCGGTACCGGGCCNAGGCCCATCACTGCAGGCTCAACACCNGCAATAGCGGTGGATACAATGCGTGCCCGCGGAGCAATGCCAAAACGCTGCTGCACTGAAGCGTCGCCGATCAGCANTGCAGCGGCACCGTCATTGATGCCGGAGGCATTACCCGCGGTAACAACGCCGCCTTCAAATAACGGGCGTAANGTCGCCAGCTTATCCAGTCCGGTTTCCGGACGTGGATGCTCGTCGGTATCGATCAGCACGGTTTTATTGCGNCCNACNGTNACTTCCACCGGCAGNATTTCTTCTTTAAANAAACCGGCTTCATGCGCTTGCAGATATTTCTGCTGNGACGNATAAGCATAAGCATCACAGTCTTCNCGACTCAGNCCGAGNCGGGCGGCAACGTTGTCGGCCGTCTGNGGCATGGAATGATTGCCAAACTCTTCAACAATTTTTTTGTTGGTAAAGCGTGGGCCGATGGTGGTGTCGGCAATAATCTGGCCGCGATCAAANGCCTGTGTGGCTTTGGAAAGCACCATAGGTGCACGGCTCATCGACTCCACACCACCAGCAACAAACAACGAACCTTCNCCACAGCGCACCGCNCTTGAGGTATCAATCANNGCTGCCAGAGCCGATCCGCATAAGCGGTTCACNGTCAGGCCACCGACTGACACCGGCANCCCGGCCAGCAGACCNGCAAAACGGGCGACGTTACGACTGTCTTCACCAGCCTGATTNGTACAGCCGGCNACNACATCTTCAATGGCNGCCCCATCAACGCCNCTNCGCTCACAGACGGNTTTGATCGCCATTGCCAGCAGGTCATCCGGNCGTACTGACGACAAGCCACCGGTAAAACGGCCAAACGGGGTGCGGATACCGTCGTAAATGTAAGACTCGTTCATGTATCACCTATTTCGCTAGTCGGAATATGTTTTCGCATTTAGGTTACATGATTTATTCAAAACTGTGCAACCGCTGTGAATAAATNNCGTCTTACCNTAATCNTTGACNGATTANTTCAANNATGAACGGTTANAAGATGACAGGAATGATTGAAATGTGTCACGTTTAACCCNCATAAGGTNCAANAAATCANACAATCTATGTTTTGCACAGCGGTACATNATTTTGCTAGGATGGCTATTATTATAAAAATGACCAACACAATAAGAACAGGAGTTACGGCAGATGGCTACGGTAGCTGAGAGCATGTCGGAGTTTAAATCCGACGTTGATGTGAACAATCTTCCGGATCGTATCAGTCAGGCGGTACTCAGTCGTGCCAGACGGCAGCCATCCCACCCCTGCCTGGTCGACAGTGAAAGAACGCTTGATTATGCCGGGCTGGTTAGCGCTATCGAAGAATGCAAAACCTTCCTCACCNGTCANCAGGTNGGGCCCGGAGACCGGGTACTGCTGATTGCCGAAAACAGCATCACTCTGGTGGCGTTTATGATGGCCACCAGNGAACTCAATGCCTGGGCAGTGCCAGTCAACTCCCGGCTGACNGATTATGAAATCCGCAACATCGCCGATGACTGNCAGCCCCGGATCATTATNTACACCACGGCCGTTTCAGTAACGGCAGCGCAGCATGCCGATGCGATGAATCACAGCCTGACCACCAGCCTGCCCACTGCCGGCACCTTCCGTCACTCAGACNTACAGACAGACGCAGTAGCTGAACCCGTGTCAGCCGCGGCGGAAGAACAGGTGTTTGCCCTGATTTACACCTCNGGCACAACGGGCAAACCGAAAGGTGTGATGCTGACCCATGGTAACGTTCTTTTTGCTGCAACTCAGTCAGGCAGNATCCGCCNCCTGAGTANAGANAGTTTCGTTTNTGCCGCNCTCCCNATGTCNCATTCNTTCGGGCTGACATCCTGTGCCCTGGCCACGCTGATTTACGGCGGCTCACTGTATCTGGAGCCNAAGTTTTCAGCAGCNACCTGTCTGCAAACCCTGNTGCAAGGCGGGATCACGCTCTTTATGGGNGTTCCGCCCATGTACANCTCGCTNATTGATGAAATAAAACGTCNGNGCGTCAATATCAGTGAGCTGAAACTAACCTACCTGTTTATTGGTGGCGCCTCACTGGATATGGAAACCAAGCGTTATATCGAAGGCGTGTTTGGCATGCCGCTGCACAATGGCTATGGATTAACTGAAACCAGTCCGACCGTCGCTGCACTGCCTTATTACGTGCAGCTGAATAATTTATCCTGCGGGCCAGCGATTCCCGGTATTGAAGTGAAGTTAATTGATCCTGATGGCAACGAAATTCACGACGGAGAAATCGGCGAATTATGGACCCGCGGGCCTCACGTGATGAAGGGTTATTACAATAAACCAGAACTGACAGCTCAGGTTTTGCAGGATGATGGCTGGTTAAATACTCAGGATCTCGCCCGTATGGATGAGAACAAAAATCTGTTTATTGTTGGCCGCACCAAAGAGCTGATTATCCGCTCAGGTTTTAATGTATACCCTGCAGAAGTCGAAGCTGCGATTAACGAACACGATTCTGTGCTGCAGTCTGCCGTGGTTGGGGTAAAAAGCGATAACAACGAATCTGTTGTGGCATTTGTGCAACTGTCAGAAGGACTGTATGCCAGCGATGAAGAACTGCGCGAATTCTGCAAAGAAAGATTATCGCCTTATAAAGTACCATCAACCTTTGTCTTTCTGGATACGCTGCCCGCCAGCGGTACCGGCAAGATTCTGAAAGCCAGTCTGTCGAAAATGGCTCAGGAAGCGATCAGCTGAAATTCTCTACCTGCGTGCATAAATAAAGCGGCAATTGCCGCTTTATTCTTTTCAGAACACCAGCACCTGTTTCTGGCTGCCTTTGCCTGCCGCCACCACGCCATAGGCGTCACGGGCGCTGTCGATGGTCCAGCTGCAGTGATCCTGAGGCTTAAGCACGCCGCTGTCGAAGCCGCTGCGCAGTTCATTAAGAATCGCGGCGATGTCGGTTCCGCTGAGCTTCATGGTATCCACACCGATCAGTTGCAGTTGCTGATGATAAAAATCCAGCAGGTTAAAACTGACCTGCGCTGCGCCGGAATACCTGCAGCGGTACGGTACGCCAACACACCCGCATGAACTCACCAGCCATAACACGCTGAATTTCGCCGATTCAGAAATTGATAAGGAATGGACATTTAAAAAAGATGGCGAGTCGGTGGGCGTAAAACTGCAGGGCAACTTTTTTGCCAACAACGGTAATATTCTGTGCAACGCTGCCGTTGGTGGTTTGGGTATTGTTTATCAGCCGACGTTTCTGGTGCATGAGCACCTGCGCAGCGGGCGCTTAGTGCGCCTGTTTGACGATTGGCAGACCGATGAAATGAAAGCCTATATCGTCTACCCCAACCGCAAATTTCTGCTGCCGAAAGTACGGACCTTTATCGACTTTATCGTGGATTATTTCGGTGACGAACCTTATTGGGACCGGGGGATTATTCAGCGGTAACAGGGATTATTCCTGCTCCGCTGTTGGTTTCAGTGCATCGGCTTTCTTCTGATACTGCGCCACCAGAGCCCGGCATTTGGCCACCTGATCCGGCTTTTTCAGTTCTGTCAGGGCTTCAGCCAGCAACATATAAGAGCGGATGAGCAGCGGCAGATCGGTATATTTTTTGTGCATACCATTGATCATTTTCACGCAGGTTATAAAGTCGCCGGCGTCGAAATAATCCTTTGCCAGCTGGTAGCGGACTTTACCATCTTCCGGAATATACACGGGGAACAGTTGCAGCACCTGTTTATAAATCCGTTTCAGCTCGGTTTTATGGCCCTTTTGATATTTGAGGTGGATATAGTCATCCACCATCTGAGCCAGCAGATCGCGGCGTGCTGCCTGCAAAACAAACTCGAACCAGCTGTCGTACATCACAACATCCTGGTTATGTTTACTCAGATAATTCTGATACAGGCTGATGACCTTATCGTAATCGCCTTCTTTAACTGCTACATCGATATGGGCTTTCACCAGTTCTGATTCTGTCCGTGGCGGTGGCATGTTATCCAGCCGTTCACGGGCATAAAAACCCAGCGGTTCCTGATACTGAAACACCACATAGCCCATCATGTGAAAAATAACGACCATGTAATAGTTGGAAATGATCGACTGCAGAATCATGGTCACCAGGCTCAGTTCAGAACTGACCAGATACGACAGCACGCTGACTGACGATGCCATCAGAAATATAAAGCCAATCAGAATGCCATAGGGCATCCCCACCGCGGAAATAATGCGCATAACCGCCGGCGGTGCAGCCGAACGCAGTACGCTGTCGGTCAGAGCAAAGTTGATTAAAAAGGCGGGAATACTGAGCAGCACGAACATGCCCAGCAGGCCGGTAAAGCCGGGGCCGACGAATTGCGATAGCAGGCCGCCACCAATGCCCAGCAGCAACAGCAGGCCAATCATCTTCAGGATCAGAATAATGCCGCCTTCGTAAGCATCTGAAATATCCGGCGGCACCATATTGCCGTTGGCGGTTTCTTCCAGACAGCGGAAGCTGTACTTAATAAAAATGCCGGTAGAAATAAGCGCGGCCACCAGACCAACCAGCGGCACAAAGGATAACAGACTGCTCAGCACCGCCACGGTAATGATTAACCCCAGGGTGGAGCCATTCAGCGGATAGCGGAACATAGCCTTCAGATGATGCCAGAAAGGTTCGGCTGTGTAGGCGGAGCCCAGGCTGGCCAGTTCGGCCCCACAGTTAAAACAACGGCGCTTGTCGTTGTAAACGGTTTCATTGGTGCAGGTATCGCAGGTGTGAGTGTCACACTCTGAGCAGTACCAGCTGGCTGCGGTTAATGGGTGGTATTTACAGTATTCCATTAGGATTCCGCCATCTCTTCTGCCTGCTGCAGGTACATCTTATGTTTTTCCTGCTGATTCAGACGGGCGCAGGCACGGGCCAGGGCATCGGCCAGTTTGATCAGTACTGCTTTGCCTTCGCCACGGTCCTGCAGCACCTGATAAATTTTTTCTGCGCTGCTGATCTTATCCAGACGACTGAAATTACGCGCAGCATGCAGTAGTGCGCGGCTGCTGATAAAGGCCGGCTGTTTGGCAGCATCCAGCCAGATTTTTTCCTGTTCTTTTATTTCACCGTCGGTGAGATCTTTTTCCAGCAGCATGCGGTTAACGCTTTCCTGCCAGGCTTCGCCGCGATTAATTTTCAGCAGGTTATGGCGCAATAGCAGCAGGTCGAAATGTTCGCCGTATTCTTCGATGGCGGATTCAATCAGCCGGCTGGCACTGTCAAAGCGATATTTTTCTAATGCGCTGTAAATCTGCGCCATGGTTTCCCGGTAAGGGTCCACCTCGTCATCGGACTCTTCCAGATAGTCGGTATTCAGTACCGAAGGTTTGACTGCCACGGTCAGGCCGATCAGCACCGCACCGGCGACAAAGCCACCCGCGTGGGCCATAAAAGCCACGTTGCTTTCGGTATCAGAGAAATAGCTGTACAGCTCTTTGCCGATATAGATCGGCAGAATAATCAGCGCCGGGGCACGGAAGTAACCGACGATGACGTAAAACCAATAAAAGAACTGAATTTTCTTCCAGCGGTAAAGCACCAGATACATGGCCATTACCGCCGAAATCGCACCGGAGGCGCCGACTAACGGCGTATCCGACTGAATATTAATCAGCGAGTGAGTCAGACCGGCAGCAACACCACCAATCAGATAAAAAGCGAGAAAGGCGATATGGCCAATGGCCGCCTCCACCACAAAGCCACAGATCATCAGAAACACCATATTGCCCAGCAGGTGCATAAAGCCACCGTGCAGAAACTGATGTATCAGCAGATCAGGGATGGACAGATCGTTGGGCTGCAAACCAAAACGCAGGTAACTGATGGAGGCAATCTGTTCGCGGATTTCGCTGCGCCCTTCCAGCCAGCGGTTGTATTCCTCCCAATAAAACAGATTAGGGCCATTCTCGAACAGATAATCGTTAAAGCGGCGGTCCCGTAACAGCGTTGCGACGACGCTGAAGTATTCTTCTTCCGAGTACTCCTGTCTCAGATTCTGAAGTTTTTCTGTCTTCTGTTGTGATGTCAGATATTCCTGATAAATCGGCCATTCCTGTTCCAGAAAGTCCTGATGTATATAGGACTCAACCGCATCATAGAAACGATCATCATCACCGGCCTGATAAAGAAAAAAGACCAGAATATTGAGAACAATAATGGCGACCAGTGCGACCGGAGCGTTATTCCAGTCCAGTCGGCGTTCGGCGGGGAGAATAATCACAACCGCGGACTTCCCTGTGCTTCAGATAATGTCTGATGATAAGCGTCACAGAGAAGCGCGACAAGCTGACAAACCGGGTAATAACGCCCGGTCAGTCAGCCTTAAGAATGAAAGTGTTCTGCTGCAAAGTACTTACGCAAACACGGACGGGCTATTCCGGACCGTTATTCCGAACCGTTATTCCGAACCATTGTTAAGCACCACAGTAGCACCGGCCAGCAGCGTCTGAACCTTACCCTGGGACTGCGCACGCACTTCACCTTCGATGATGTGCAGAAGAACAGACTCACTGTTCAGGCGCACGCTGAAAGCGCTGACCCCCGCATTGACCCGTAATGTACCGGCCTGCACCCAGAATGGACGGCTGTCGGGCACAACGATAAAGGTGGCTTCTCCGTTAGTAATCTGTACCCGGCGCTGCTCGTCGCTGTAGCGCACCGCAACGGCAGAGCTTTCTGCCATGCGCACTTCGGAACCGTCATCCAGTTTCAGCGTTTCCGCCTCATCTTCCGGTGAGGCGTAACTGGTCACTGCTCCGGCCTGATCGTTATTGGCCGGTGCAATAAAAAAGAATACCGCTGCCGGTATCGCTATCAGCAGAACAATAGCGACCAGCAGAGAAGGATTAACACTCTGGGATGGCATAGATTGAACATCAGACATAGCAGACCTCCTGTCACGTCAGATACGCACCAGTCCCGGTATCGGGGATTCCGTACCGGGAATTCAGTACCGGAGTCACCTGCCGGAGTGGTGCAGGGATAGATGCCGGGAATGGGGTTATCCTCTGCCCGCGTGACAATTGCATTAACTTAGCAAGCAGAATAATCCATTGGCATGAGACCTTTTGCCAGATTGTAATTAATGCTGCTGGTCAATCCTGCGACACCCTGCCACATTCGCGCTGTTGGCATCCTTATTTATGCTCCGCACCAAGAAAAAAATGAATACTTATAACGAAATAATAAGGATAACCCTATGCGCCACGCCCCCCTGGCCACGGCAGTGATTACTGCCTGTATCACCTCCCCCGTTTTCGCTGCAGAGAATATTGAAACAAGAGCAGAAGAACGCTCAGAAGAACGTGCCCAGCAGCGCAGTGCGCAGCGTCTTTCTCCAGTCGTGATTACCGCGCCCCAGACCGCGTCAGTACTGACGGTAAGCACCGACCCGAAAGCCCCGCGCCAGCCGGTACCAGCTCATGATGGTGCCGATCTGCTGAAGAATATTCCGGGCTTTTCTGTGATCCGCAAAGGCGGTACCGATGGCGACCCGGTATTCCGCGGTATGGCGGCCTCGCGCCTGGGCATTCTGCTGGACGGCGAAACCATTATGGGTGGCTGCGGCATGCGCATGGACCCGCCAACGGCCTATGTGTATCCGGAAGCCTATGATGAGGTCGTGATGCTGAAAGGCCCGCAGACCGTCAAATACGGCCCGGGCAACAGTGCTGGCGTGGTGATGTTTGAACGTGCTGAGCCAGATTTCAGCAGCACTCCCGTGCAGGCGGACGCCAGCCTGCTGTTCGGCAGCGCTGAGCGCAACGACCAGATGGCCCAGGTTCTGGCCGGAGGCAAAACTGGCTATGTGTCCGTCAATGGTACCCGGGCGGATGCCAACGATTATGAAGACGGCGATGGCAACAAGGTGCACTCCGCCTATACCCGCTGGAGCAGCAACGCCGCCATCGGCTGGACACCATCAGCGGATACCCGCATTGAACTGAGCGGTGCCGTCAGTGACGGTGAAGCGCGCTACGGCGACCGTGCCATGGACGGTGTGGCCTTTGAACGCTCAAACATCGGCCTGAGTGCAGAGCAGAACAATGTCTCGCCTCTGATCAGCAAGATCGAAGGCCGCATTTACCGCAACTATGTCGATCACGTGATGGATAACTTCAGCCTGCGCTCTGTCAACGGCATGAAGATGGTTTCCAACCCGGACCGCGACACCAAAGGCGCCGCCCTGAGTATGGACCTGACACCAGCCGACAGCACTCAGGTTGCTGTCGGTGTCGATACTCAGCGCAACGAACATTCACTGCGTGCGGCCTCGGCCATGGCAATGGGCGGTATGGAACCTGCCGACCCGGATTATGAAGACGTGGCGCGGGAAAGCGATATGCGCTTTGAAACCTGGGGCATCTGGACCGAACTGGATCAGCAGCTGACTGACCACAGCAGCCTGCACGCCGGCCTGCGTCTGAACCGCGATTACGCCAAAGACCTGCGCGAAAGCCGCGACAGCTATGGTGAAACCAGTGACGACACCTTAAAGAATGCCTTTATCCGCTACGAGCAGCAGCTCAGTCAGGCCAATACCGTGTATGCGGGTGTGGGCCACAGCGAACGTGGCGCCGACTACTGGGAGCGCACCAAGAGCCCGGCAGCTACCGGCATGGGCAGCATGAACAGTGGTTCTGCCAGTAGCTTTGATCTGAACCCGGAAAAAACCACACAGCTGGATCTGGGGATACTGCATCACAACGGTGACGTCAGTGCTTCATTATCTGCATTTTATGCGAAGCATAAGGATTACATCCTGATCGAATCGCTGTCGATGTTTGCATCCGATGCGCGCAATATCGACGCCACCACTTACGGTGCTGAAGCGGATGCCAGCTGGGACATCAGCAGCCACTGGAACACCACCAGTACGCTTGCCTGGGTACACGGCGACAATAATGATGACCACAGCGCACTGGGACAGATCCCACCGTTGGAGCTGCGTTTTGGGGTGAATTACCAGCTCAATAACTGGTCGGCGGGCGCCCTGTGGCGTGTGGTCGCTGAGCAGAACCGCGTCGCCATTGGCACAGGTAATGTGGTCGGACAGGACATAAGCAAAAGCGCGGGCTTTAATGTCTTCTCGCTTAATACCGGCTATCGCGCAGGTGATCATCTGACGGTGACGGCCGGTATTGATAACCTGTTTGATGTCACCTACGCCGAGCATATTTCCCGCAGCGGCGCCAATATTACCGGCTACGAACAGACAGAACGCATTAACGAACCCGGCCGCACTTACTGGCTGAAACTGCAGTGGGCGCTGCATTAATCTGCCCCTGGCCATTGGCAGCGCAGATCTGACACGGATCTGCGCAAGGTTACTGACGCCAGAAAAAAGACGCCGGTAATCTGCCACTCCAGCCCGCATACGTGTGTTATTTCTCAGTCTTTACAAAATAATAGGCACAGACATTTGTCTGTTTTTTTATTATCCAATACAGTGAGGAATGACCGCACACTACTACAATTAACAGGCGGTCGTATTGTGATGCACACTTAGCAGCCTGATGATAAAAAATATATTTGCCACTCTGTTACTGACCTTCGCCCTGAGCGCTGCTGCCCCGACGCTGGCAGCGGAAAATATTCAGGCGCAAAATACTGCC
The DNA here is from genome assembly GCA_002706025.1 of Oceanospirillaceae bacterium. GTDB lineage: Bacteria > Pseudomonadota > Gammaproteobacteria > Pseudomonadales > Oceanobacteraceae > Venatoribacter. Next base: position 60,502 of record PAJK01000103.1, on the reverse strand, counting down.
GCGGAAAGCAGTCACCTCACGCATGTTGTGCTGTTTGTACCCGCAGATCAGGGGTTCCCTTTCTGGGATAAACTGGCCGCCATCAGTACGCTGGCTGCCGATGCTTTCGATATTGATCTGGAAGTAATTTATGGTCTGAATAATCGTTTCCTGAATATTCAGGCGGCTCAGAGCGTCAGCCAAAGAACTGAAAATAAACCCGATTATGTCCTGCTGAATGTTTACCTGAACAGCGCCAAAAGCGCGATGACGGCTCTGAATAATCAGGGTATTTCTTTCATTACCATCAATGCCGATGTTGAGCCATCAGAGCGCCCTAAAGTTGGCTATCCTCAGGGCCGCTTTACTGGCTGGCTGGCCAGCGTAATGCCGGATGATGTAACCGCCGGTTATCTCAGCGCCGATTATCTGATCGATCAGGCACGACAGCAGAATTTGTTTGCCAGCGATGGGCTGCTGCATATTGCGGGTCTGAGCGGCGGCCGCGACACGCTGCCCAGCCAACAAAGAGAGCGCGGACTGAGAAGCGTCCTCAGTGAACAAGCGGATACCACGCTGAAACAAATGGCCTACGCCGATTGGGAACAGGAAAGAGCCAGCTATCTGACGTCCGCCCTGCTGCAACGCCATCCGCAGGTGAAAGCAATCTGGGCCGCCAGCGATATGATGGCCCTCGGAGCTGCCAGTGCGATACGCAATCGGGGACTGCAGCCGGGCAAAGATATTCTGCTGGCCGGCACGGACTGGACCGCCGAAGGTATGCAGGCAATCCGCAGTGGTGAACTGCTGGCATCATCCGGCGGCCATTTTCTTGATGTTGTGCTGGCTCTGGCGATTATTTACGACAATGAACATGGCGTAAAAATCGCAGCAGAAAAGGCCGACATTCTGCGTCCGATGAATCTGTTAACCAAAGACAATATCGACCTTTACTGGCCGGTATTAAATGAAGACGGCTGGCAGAATCTCAACTTTCTCAACCTGAGCCGTTTTTACAACAAAGATCTGCAGGAGTATCCACAGGATACCTTTGGTCTGATGGATTTATTACTGCAGGAACAGCCAGGTAAAACAGCCGTGTCTGACGACAGCAAACCGGCAGAATAAAAATTAGTATCAGGCCGCAGAATTCTGCGACCTGATACTAACAGGCGTGAGGGATGAGGAGTGCCGGAAAATCAGGCGCTGCGATCGGAAGACAGCAGACTCCACACCGCCATATTTACGCTTTCACCTTCGTATTCCACCTGAGCCGGCAAAACACCTTCAAAGGTAAAACCGAGATTTTTCAGCAGCTGTTCGTGCTTGTCGCTGCCTTCACGTAAACGCATTTCCAGGCGGTGCAGGTTCAGCTCATCGAAAATAAAGTTGGCTATGGCCGGGAAGATTTCCTGCAGTTCCGGTAATTCCACCGCCGCAGATAATTCCCATTGCAGCTGTGCCGATAACTGCATCCAGTTAATTTTCTGAATACCGATACGCGCAACCAGCTGCTTATCGTACATGCCCTCGACCAGCCAGAACGCCGCTTCACGGGTTTCAAAACGCATGGCCATACGGCGCAGTTCATCCAGCGCCTGGGCGGAGACCGACATCGCCAGTCGCGGCAGATGATCGACCTGCTCCTGCACGCTCATCAGGGCATACAGCGCATCGCCATCCTGATCAGTTACGGGTAAACGCAGGCTGAAGTTACCGGCTGAAAAATTCCAGTTCATGCAGCACCTCCGCCATTTTTATCCGCAAACGATTTATCCAGATTCTGCCCGGGATTATCCTGCTCACCCAAACGGCCAGGCACGGGTTTAGCCACATCCAGTAATTTATGAAACTGCACCACATCGGCGAAGGTTTCTGTACCGGTACGCCAGCCATCACGCAGTGTAGCGCACAGGCTGAAGCCGCAGTCCTGCAGCAGGGTTTTAAGCGCTTCATCCTGACCGGCAATCCACTGATAACCGAAATTACGCAGATGGTATTTGCCCGACATAAATTCCAGACAGGTATTCAGTGCCGCCGCGCGGTGTTCTGCGGACAGCTGTGGCAGACCATCGACACGTAACATTGTGCGCAGCTGCGAAGGCTGCCAATCGTAGGCGCTGACCATACCCTGCACTTCGTAGTTATCGTCACTGCCCACTTCCAGCAACCACATCATGCCGCGCTGTGTCGCCGCCATCTGTACCGACAGATCCACCATGCGGGTCAGGTTATCTTTGTTATCCGGCACGTGCTGGCCAGGAATTTCCGGATGCTGATAAATAGCAAACAACGCATCCACATCGTCGTACGTCATCGGCCGTACGCGGCCACCATCGAAAGGAAGTTCAGGAGTAAAATTCATAAGGTTTCCTGCTTGCTGCCTGCAATCTATCTGCAGACACTTTTAATTCGTTAGACTTTTACGGAGTTTCCCGCCGGATTTAAAGCGTCGGCGAGGCAGTTAGTGCAAGGCAAAAATTCCCGGGGGAGCGGAGTGTATAAATCATACATGAGCATCCCACGGGAATTTTTAACGCCGCAATAACAACGCAGCCAGCTTTAAACCAGCGGCCTAATACTCGTCGTCGGATGAGTCATACCCATGCGCAAGATTTTCAAAGCGCGTGTACTTACCAATAAACGCCAGCCGGTCGGTACCAATCGGACCGTTCCGGTGCTTACCGGTAATCAGTTCCGCCACGCCTTTATCCGGGCTGTCTTCGTTATACACTTCGTCGCGGTAAATAAACTGAATAATATCCGCGTCCTGCTCGATCGCACCGGATTCCCGCAGGTCGGAGTTAACCGGACGTTTGTTCGGCCGTTGTTCCAGCGAGCGGTTCAGCTGCGACAGGGCAATTAACGGGCAGTTAAATTCTTTGGCGATGACTTTCAGCGTACGCGAGATCTCGGAGATCTCCTGAGTACGGCCTTCGCTCTTACCGGTCACCCGCATCAGCTGCAGGTAGTCGACCATAATCAGTGCCAGATCGTTATTGTTCTCGCGATACACTTTACGCGCCCGGGCACGCATTTCCTGCGGCGTCAGCGCCGGGGTATCGTCGATATACAAGGGCAGATCTTTCAGCATGTTGACTGCCGCAGACAGCTTCGGCCAGTCTTCGTCCACCAATTTACCGGAACGGATACGGGTCTGGTCGATTTTGCCGATGGACGACAGCATACGCATAACGATGGATTCCGACGGCATCTCCAGACTGAACACCAGACACGGCCGTTTGGTGGCTAGCAGAGCATTTTCCACCACGTTCATGGCGTAGGTCGTTTTACCCATGGACGGACGTGCCGCAACAATCACCAGGTCGGCTTTCTGCAGACCGGAAGTACGGTTATCAATCTCATTGAAACCTGTGGTCAGACCAGACAGGCCATCGGGCTGATTGAACAGCTCATCAAGCTGCTCCAGGGTATTCTTCAGAATCGGTGCGACTTTCTGCGGGCCACCTTCTTTGTGACTGCCTTCGGCGATCTGAGCGATGGCTTTTTCCGCATCGGAAATCAGCGTCAGTGAGTTTTCACCGTCCGGCTCGTAGGCGCGGTCCATGATTTCACTGGCGGCTTCGATCAGCGCCCGCTGCTGGGAACGCTCGCGCACAATTTCGGCGTAGGCAGCACAGTTGTCGATGGACGGTGTCATATCCACCAGACGACTCAGATAAGAAGCGCCGCCGGCTTTATCCAGCTGACTGCGTTCCTCCAGCTCTTCCGCCACGGTGACCACGTCGATCGGCTGCTCCTGTTCGACCAGGTGCATAATGGCGCGGAAAATCAGGCGGTGATCGTGACGATAAAAATCGGTATCGAGCAGCAGCTCGGAGACATCTTCCCAGGCCCTGTCGTCCAGCATCAGGGAGCCGAGCACAGACTGTTCAGCTTCGATGGAATGCGGTGGCGTACGCGGGCTGTTACTTTCCGCCTGCCCGTGGTCGTATTCGTCTGTCATGCAGAGATCCGGTAATCAGTCGTCGGTCAAAGCCAATCGGTCAGTGGCTGGCAAATCAGGGTAGCCAGCAACAAAAAAGGCACTATCAGCGAGCCGCTAATAGTGCCTCATTCTGTGCGCATCTGCCAGTTTGGCAGCGCAACAACGCTTAGGCTTCAGCTACAACCAGCAGCTTCAGAACAGCGTTTACTTCCGGATGCAGGTGGATAGCGATATCGAATTCACCAACATTACGGATTGGGCCTTCTGGCAGACGAACTTCTGCTTTTTCCACAGCAACGCCAGCTTCTGTTACCAGATCAGCGATGTCGCGGTTACCCAGAGAACCGAACAGTTTACCTTCTTCACCGGCTTTAACGGCAACAGACAGTTCGATTTCTTCGATTTTCTCTTTACGGCTTTCTGCATCAGCCAGTTTCGCAGCAGACTGTGCTTCCAGTTCTGCACGACGTGCTTCGAACTGTTCAACGTTTGCTTTGGTAGCTGGAACTGCTTTGCCTTTAGGGAACAGGAAGTTACGGGCATAACCAGGACGCACGTTAACGGTATCGCCCAGTGCACCCAGGTTTTCAACTTTTTCTAACAGAATAATTTGCATGTTTGATTCCTCATTACAGGGCGGTGGTTACTGGCCACCAGCCGTGTCTTTTAGTCGCGCGCGGAAGTTAATAAAACTGTCCAGCAACGCTACGAAAATTAGTAATGTGTACATGTAAGGCCCGAATAAAAAGAGCGCTAAATAAATCAGCACCATCCATGTCGGACTGGCGCGCAACTTAGTCACGACACCATGGAACAAAGCCAGACCTGCCAACAACAGAGGCACCGTTAATACCGGTGTCACTCCTGCCAGTTCCGGCTGCAGCTGTCCGGCTGCCAGACTGACCAGCGTAGCGGGCAGGCTGAAAGCCAGGGGCAGACGCAGCTGTTTAAATTCCTGGCCAAAACCGCCCGGATTAAACATTACCGCCTGCCAGTAGCGTCCCAGTAACAGACACAAAATTATGACCAGCGAATGGAGAGCCGCAAGGCCTCCGGCGATCATCGGGCCCACCAGCGGAGTCAGATAACTCAGAAATTCCGGGTCATCTTTATAAGTCTCCGTCAGGGTCTGTTCAATGGCCTGCTGCACCACGGGCAAAATGTCCGATAACACAACCGGCAACAGCAGATACAGAGCTATCCCGATGCCTGCGCTCAACAGCACCGCCAGATCGAGGCGGATGGTATTGCGCAGAACGATTGCACAGGCGCTGGCGCCCAGAGCAACCACCAGTGGCGTGGGGTCTCCCATACCTGCCCAGACAAATGCCGGAAGCAGAGACCAGAGAACCACCTGACCACCATCACGAAGTCCCTGACGCAGCAGTACCAGTGCCTGAATGGCTGCACCCAGCCAGAAAAGCAGAGGAATGGCTAAACAGGCACCGGCAGCAATAATTGCGTTGCGGCGACTGTCCATAGCCCAGCGGGCCAGAGCTTTCATGTTAAATCTTCTTTCTTACTGAATAGCGAAACCGGGCGTTGGCGAGGCCGTCAGTGCAAGGCAAAACTTCCTGAGGGCGCGCAGTGTATAAGTTATACATGAGCATCCCGAAGGAAGTTTTAACGCCGCAATGACAACGCAGGCAGCCCGGAATCAAACTCAGTTGTCGTGCTGGTCGGTATACGGCAGCAGAGCAATATAGCGCGCACGCTTGATTGCTGTAGACAGCTGACGCTGATACTTAGCACGGGTACCAGTGATACGGCTTGGTACGATTTTGCCAGTTTCAGTGATGTAGCCTTTCAGGGTGTCCAGATCTTTGTAATCGATCTCTTTCACGCCTTCAGCGGTGAAACGGCAGAACTTACGACGACGGAAAAAACGTGCCATGGATGTGTCCTCTCTTACTCAGCGTTATCTTCAGCAGATTCTTCTGCTTCATCTTCGTTTTCATCATCATCAGATTCAGCAGCTTCTGCTTCTGCACGCTCAGCGCGCTCCTGACGACGACGATCTTCACGGCTTTCAGCTGCTTTGATCGGAGACATTTCAGTCACAGCTTCATCACGACGAATAACCATGTTACGCAGAACTGCGTCGTTGTAACGGAAGTTAGAAGTCAGCTCGTCCAGAACTTCCTGAGTACATTCAACGTTCATCAGGATGTAGTGAGCTTTGTGGACGTCGTTGATCGGGTATGCCAGGTGACGGCGGCCCCAGTCTTCGAAGCGGTGGATTTTACCGTTGGAACCTTCGATGGCTGCGGTGTAACGCTCAACCATTGCAGGTACCTGTTCGCTTTGATCTGGGTGAACCAGAAAAACGATTTCGTAGTGACGCATTGTCAGCTCCTTATGGGTTATAGCCTTCCGGCCCATCCGGTAAGGCAAGGAGTCCGTTTTTCGCCGGCAGACTGTGTTCACAGCGACTGCGGCCAAACTACGGATAAAAAGGAGCGCGGAGTCTACCAGATGGTGGGTAGCGGTTCAATATATAACCAACCGCACTTGTGCCTGCTCCTGATCAGGTCTCTGACCAGTCACGCAGCAGGTTGTGATAGACGCCGGTCAGCTGCAGTACGGCGGCATTATCGCCGCCGGTTTCGCGCAGACGGGTAATGGCGGTATCCATCTCGAACAGCGCACGGCGCTGGCCTTCGCTGCGCACCATGCTCTGAATCCACAGGAAGGATGCCAGCCGCGCACCCTGAGTGACCGGGCGCACCTCGTGCAGACTGGACGACGGATAGAGAATGGCGTCACCGGCCGGCAGTTTCACCAGATGCTCGCCATAGGTATCGGCCACCACCAGCTCGCCGCCTTCGTATTCTTCCGGTTCAGCAAAGAACAGGGTACAGGACAGGTCGGAACGCAGAGTCTGCGACTGGCCGTTGAGATCGGTATATTGCATCACCGAGCCATCAACGTGCATGCCGTAGGTTTCGCCCCCGGCGTAGCGGTTGAAACGCGGCGGAATAATACGCAGCGGCAGAGCCGCAGCAAAGAACAGCGGATGCTGCTGCAGTGCCGCGGTTACCCGCTGACCAAGATGTGCTTTCAGTTCGGAACTGTCCGCCAGTTGCTGATTACGCTTTACCTGCGCGCCCTGCACGCCCACGGTTTCGCGGCCATCCACCCAATCCTGTGAGGATTCCAGCAGGCGACGGATATCGGCGGTCTCTTCTTTACTCAGCACCTGGGGAATATGCAGCATCATAGCGGTATCTCTCTTACGTTATATAGTGCGTTGCCGACGTTAAGGTAACGCTTCGGCCATGGGTTACATTCAACGACGAATGCGGGCTGTTGCCCGCATCGTCATTTCCCCGTTTTATCCGTCTGCGGATCAGAACTGCCAGTTCAGAGCCAGCATGGCGGAGCGTGGTGCGCCCGGGGTATAGCGGTAGCCACTCTTGTTGATCGAAGCGATGTACTCACGATCAAACAGGTTGTAGACGTTCAGCTGCAGGCCGAGATCAGAGCTGATGTCGTAGCCGGCCATCAGGTCCACCACGGTGTAACCTGCGGTTTCTTCCGGCGTGCCGACAGAACCATCGGTGCCACGCTTAAGACCATCTACATAGCGTAAACCGCCACCAATGGTCAGTGCTGAGAACTGATAGCTGGTCCAGCTGGTGAACGCCTTCTCCGGGTTATAGGTCAGGTTGTCGCTGCCATCCTGCGCATCGGCAGAACCTTCTTCTACCGTGGCTTTCATGGTGGTGAAACCAGCGCTGATATCCCAGTTGTCTGTGATGGCGCCAACCGCGCTCAGCTCGATACCCTGTACGCGCTTTTCACCGTTCTGATGGTAAGTGCCATCGGATTCATCCTGCTCAACTTCGTTGCTGACTTTGGTACGGTACACAGCCGCGGTCAACAGCAGACGGTCATCAGCGGTGGTCCACTTGGCACCGATTTCTGTGGTGCGGGATTCCTGCGGATCATAATCTGAATTGTCCGCGCTACGCTCGCTGTTGCTCAGCTGCATATTGCTGCCACCCGGTGGCTGCTGCGCCAGGGCGTAATTCACATAGGTATTCAGACCATTGCTGAAGCGGTACATGGCACCCAGTTTCCAGCTGAACAGGTTGCCGTCGGTATCGGCATCCACCGATGGCAGCACGGTGCCTTCNGGCGCACCGGCACAATCCGGACCACGACGGCCGCCACACACAGCGGTACTTTCAAATTCCGTGCGGTAAGTGTCGTAACGCACACCACCGGATAGCAGCCAGCTTTCGCCGATTTCTACCGTATCAAACAGGTACACGGCTTTGGTGGTGGTTTTACCTTCAGAACCGGCACCGGTGCGGGTCAGAGTAATGTCAGCACTGTCGTCCGGGTTATACAGATTTACGTCATCCGCCGCGCCGGTGACACCGTCGGTTTCCAGNTTNTCCCGGGTCAGTTCCAGACCGGCAGACAGCGTGTGCTTCACATCGCCGGTGTACAGGCTGGTCACCAGAGCAGTCTGGTTGGTNACGATGGTGTTGGTCTGATCTTTGGTGTTCACCAGACGNCTGATTTCCCANTCATCGAGGTTATCCAGTGTTGCCGGATCGCCACTGGCGGTGGTGAACGAGCGGGACATAAACGCACTCAGCGCGTATTCCTGATCGGTTTTACCCCAGCGCGTCACGTTGCGCAGCAGGGTNTCACCGGAGAAGTTGTGCTCCACGATCACNGTCGCCATNTCCATATCGACATCGTCGTGATCGTCGTGGGTACCGTAGAAGTTTTCACTGTCGACTTTNGGTGCATCATCCCATTCCGGCACGCTTTCATCCGGGCTGGAATAGCCGGACAGNCCCACNGTCGGCACATGGCCNTCGGGGATATTGCGCTGCTGAACATGCTGATAGTTCAGGTATACACGGGTGTCGGTGTCCAGACCAAACGCCACNGANGGAGCAATACCCCAGCGNTTGTTTTCGATTTCATCACGACCGGCAACGCCGCTCTTCTGCACCATCAGGTTCAGACGTGCTGCGCTGTTGTCGCCCATGGNCTGGTTNGCGTCCAGCGTGGCACGTTTCTGCTCATCCGTGCCNACTGANACAGTGCCGCCCAGAGCGCTGCCGAGGAACGCCTGTTTGGTCATCAGGTTAATGGAACCACTTGGCGANGTACGGCCGTAGTCACTGCCGGCTGCGCCTTTTACCACTTCAATCTGTTCGGTGTTGAAGGTATCGCGTGANACGGAACCCATNTCNCGAACGCCGTCCACATAAATNGAGCCTGANCTGTCGAAGCCACGCATACGCACGGCATCACCTGTGGTGGAGTTACCGTTCTCCCCNGCATAAAAAGTACCCACACCCGGGCTGTTACGCAGCGCATCGGTCAGNGTTGCAGCCTGTTGATCGTGCAGCAGTCCGGCACCAATAATCTGCATGGTCTGTGGTGTGTCTTTNACNGGNGCAGTNAATTTGGTNGACAGGCTGTCGGCCTTGTAACCCGGNTTCTGACTGGCTTCGACAGAAACTTTNGATAACTCGGCAACGTCTGCATCGTCCGCTGCNTGTACAGCGGGAGCGAGCAGACCCGCCATCAGTGTNCCGCCCAGACCGATACTGTNGGCCAGACCAATGCTGTGAGCGACAGGGCGCTTACGCGATTCAATGTGAGCCATGCTGAATAAACCTTATGTCAGTTAACGTTATGCGTTGTCATTATTCGTCAAGGACTGTAATGAGAATCTATATCATTTAGTTTTGCAACATAAAATTCGTACGGTTATNCCAGAATGATGGCCAAATCAGCACCTGAANTCAGATAAAATTGTTATATTTCAATANCTTAAGATAAANCANCAAAAGAGAATAATTCTTATTTATTTTTTATAAGACGCTGACANTTCGCNCAGNATCAACGAATNCAGAGACGGGGTTGGGGTTAAAAGGGGTTAGTTAAAGGGCTGTAAAGAAGGCTGAANGANCAGNTAAACGGGTAGCTGCACGAANGCNGANNNGGATGGGATTAAAAGGTCAGAGGAGCNGAAACCAANGNCAGACTCAGGCCCTGGCGCTGCCAGCCGATGACAGCGCGGCTGACAGTCCACTGAAAGCGCAACTGACAGCGCAACGGGCCTGAAAACGTTATTCAGCGCAGACGGTGGTGACCGTCCAGGGGGTCCANAGGCTTACNGCATCCANTACCGGNACCACGGCGCCCACTCCGGCCGCCACGGTCAGNGCNGTAATGCCGTTGTAGACGCTGTACTGCACTTTCACTTCCTGCCATGGNTTGCCACGACAGGTGCGGTACAGGTTCTTCGGNTGCGAGACTTCNATCATGCCGTCGAGGGTACCGTGATGCCACTGNCTTTTNCCTTCNGTNGTTTGCCGCTCNTCACNGAGGTCNTGGGTAAAGCGGATGGTGCCACAGCCGGATAACGTAANGGCTAACAGCGTGACAGANAATAATGAGCAGCNCAGNCGTCGCCGGGANTGCNNTGGGTTCACTTTCATACGCCCTCCTCCTGCAGCATTTCCTGCCTGTTTTCACCGATAACGCCNCCNTGGGGAGCNGGNANTGCGTAGGGTGACAGAAATACCGCGTCCTGCTTTTCACACCAGACTTTGGCGGTGCGCGGCGTGTAAATAAACAGCGTNAACAGTGACTGCAGCCAGTCCGATAAACTGGTNACNGCCTGCATCTGCATCACCCGGCGCTGGCCGCAGACTTCACTGGTATTCACNGTGTGGTCNCCGAAAATCGCCAGAATATAAAANGCTTTGCTGTCCTGATAATCCGGNGGNGAGGTATCTTTTTCACCACCATAAGGGCGCACGGTGACGCTGGAACAGGCGGCCAACAAACAGCTGCACAGACACAGCATCAATAATGAGGCTGCGCTTTTTTTATGGCTGCCCGTACNGCTTTTTCCAGNGCGGCCGCTGTTGTTATTTCTGACCAGCCGCTTNATCCGGTTTTTCATTTTTATTTATCCCCTTATNTCTCNTTCCCTGAACNTCNGGCANCTGACTGCGCGCNGTCAAAGCGCCGGATCGTCCGCTCGCAGCGACGGAAAACTCACACAAAAACAGGCTCCGCCCAANGTGGATTCCCTGACCTGCATGCGGCCCTGATACTGAGCCACCAGCTCACTGACCAGTGCCAGACCAATGCCCTGCCCGGGCAGCAGACTGTCGAGGCGCACNCCGCGCTGTAAAATCCGCTCGCGCTGATCTTCTGCNACACCGCTGCCNTTGTCTTCCACCAGCAGTTGCCATTCNTCAGCATTCTGCTGCGTACTGACCCGTACCCGGCCNTGACCATATTTGCAGGCGTTGTCGATCAGATTACCGGCGATTTCCAGCAGGTCCTGCTCATCACCAAAAAANATCACATCACCGATGGCCTGATCAATNACGAGCGCATCTGCGGCGTACACTTTTTTCATNGCCGAGCACAGCGGTGTAATGACATCCGCTANCCGNNNCTGGCGNATACTCAGCGACGANGACTGACTGGTTGCCCGCTGNANCTGATAACGGATGCGTTCATTCATNATGTCCGTCTGCGCGCGTATTTCCTGCAGCATNTGNGAACCGGTTTCCGCTTTGCTTTCTGTTAAACCCGCTTCGCCTTCTGTTAACCCCCGGATTACNGCCAGCGGGGTTTTCAGGCTGTGGGATAAATCCGCCAGCTGATTACGGTANCGTTCGCGCTGCGCCTGCTCATTTTTTAACAGTAAATTCAGNTTATTGGTCANCGGCGTCAGCTCCANTGGATAGCGGCCNCTGATGTGGTCCAGCTGCCCCTGATGAATCTGATTCAGCTGACGGGCAACGCGTTTGAGCGGTACCAGCCCCCAGTGCAATACCAGCCCCTGAATTATTAACAGCAGGCAACCAAAGCCNAGCAATACCGCCANCAGCGTATTACGGTATTCGTGCAACTGTTGCTGNAACGGCTGTAACGTCTGNGCCAGGGTCAGGGTGTATTGATCCTGTTCTTTATTGCCCCAGCGAATACCCGCGCGCAACAACAGAAAATCCTCACCGTTCAGCGCTGCAAACGAGTAGCGNTGTTCTCCGGCACTCACCATCAGCGTCTGCGGTAAGGGCATANTTTCGGCCGAGTGCGAGGTCCACAANGTCTGATTGCGGTAGTCACTGAGCATCGCCAGCAATCCCGAATCCGCTGTATTAAAACGTCCTTCGGGTAAATATTCGGGTAACTGAATCTGNCCCATCACGCGGTCGGCACTGCCCAGCAATGAATAGCTGTAAATGCGCAGGGTTTCTTTTACNCCCTGNACCTGTGCTGCATAAAACGACCGGTACAGCCAGGTGCCAACGCCGGACATGAGCAATGTCAGCATCAGCAAAGAAATCAGCAGTATCCGGTTNCGCAGCGAATTGAACATAGTCAGTCCATNACAAACTGATAACCGCGNCCGCGCAGCGTGCGGATCGGCGCATAACCATCGGCTGCCGCCAGCTTTTTACGCAGACGTCCCATCAGAACTTCAATNACATTGGAGTCGCGTTCAAAATCCTGCGCNTAGAGATAATCCGTTAATGTGGTTTTACCCACCACCTGCTGTGGATGACGGATCAGGTAATCGAGAATTTTAAACTCATAGGCCGTGAGCTCCATTTGCCGGCCATCCAGACTGGCGGTCTGCGTATCGGTATCCAGTGCCAGCGGCCCGTGGGCGATCACACTGGAATGNCCGGTGGTNCGGCGCAGCAGNGCTTTGGCCCGGGCCTGTAATTCTTCCATATGAAATGGCTTTTCCAGGTAATCATCACCACCGGCTTCCAGTCCTTCCACCCGGGATTTCCAGCCGCCACGGGCGGTCAGAATTAACAGCGGATACTGACAGCCATCGCTGCGTAACCGNCGGATGACTTCAATACCATCCATGTGCGGCAGACCAAGATCGATAATCGCCAGATCGTAGGGATATTCGGATGCCTGAAAATACCCNTCACGGCCATCCTGNGCCTGATCCACCTGCCAGCCNCAGGCTTCCAGTCCCCGGGTGATCTGCTCGCGGATCGGCCGTTCGTCTTCCACAATTAATATTCTCATGGTGTGGTTTCCTTTCCTTCGTTTTGCGGGCTTTTGCTCGTGGTATTCTTTTTATCTTCTTTCTGCGGGTTATCGCTGGCCGCAGGCTCATCATCCAACAGCGCTGCAGACTCATCATCCAACAGCGCTGCAGACTCATCATCCGGCAGTGCCACAGGCTCATCATCCAGTAGTGTGCCGTCGAGGGCGTTAACGTAAAACTGCTGAATACTGCCCTGCTCACTGAGCAACCGGACCTTGTAAGCCGGCGGCTCAGTGGCCATGTATTCCACCTTCAGTACCTGCCCGCTCTCCAGCAGCAGAATCAGACGGCCGGCTTCCTGCGGACTGATCAGCCCCGCAGGCGGAGGCTGAGTATTGAAGTCCGTCAGCGCACGGTCGCTGGCAGGTAGCGCGTCTTCCTGCTGGATATTTTTCTCCACCCAGCGATTAAAAGGCGTCATCAGACCTTCCACCCACTCAGTGCGCGGATTCAGGTTTTTCTCTACCCAACCGGATTCACCCTCGTCTTCTGCAGCATCAGCACGCACCTCCACTGCCCGTATACAGGCAACGGATAATAGTGCGCTCATCAGCAACAGACGGATTCTTTTCACGGGTATTTCACCTACGGATGTTTCCTTTCTTCACGGATAATACTAACGGGTAAACCTGAACCTTGACTGAACCATACAAAATGCCGTTTTCTTAGGGCACCAGCCGGAATCTGTGGATTACTGAAGCGCCTGATTCAGATAACGTTCAGCCAGCTCTGGCAATATGCAGCTAATTGATTTGCTAATTCAACCTTACGACAGGGAATCGGATATGCCACAGCAACAATCCAGACAAGAGTCAGAAAACGCAGCAACTGAACAGACCACTGACACACCTCAGCGTCCGTTAAAAACCGTTGAGACAGTGGATGCCGATGCCGTCTATGCACACAACAGGAAGAGTATGGATTTTATCAGCGCGTTAACAGAGGTGAGCCACAAGCACAGTCACCAGCGCCCGAAAACAAAAGAATAAATCAATCTGCTGCAATAAATGCCAGTTCATAACGGCATCAGAAAGGGCGACTGATGCCGCCCGACACGCTACAATAACGGTTTTTAACCTTTGCCGGACAACTCCCGGCCAGGAACCGTTATGATCCGTATTAATCAGCTCTCCCTGCCCCTTGATCACCCCGAATCTGCTCTGCGTGACGCCATTGTTGAGCGTCTGCAGATCAAAGATGCCGACCTGCTGAATTTCACTGTCTTCAAACGCAGCTACGACGCGCGCAAAAAGAACAGCGAAATCAAATTTATCTACATCATTGATGCTNATGTAAATAACGAACCCGGCGTACTGGCACGCTTCGCAAACGATCAGCAGATCCGCACCGCACCGGACACGGATTACCATCCGGTGGGCCATGCTCCGCAAGGTTTATCCGAACGCCCTGTGGTTATTGGTTTTGGCCCGTGCGGTTTATTCGCAGCGCTGATTCTGGCCCAGGCCGGTTTTAAACCTATTGTGCTGGAGCGCGGTAAAGAAGTACGCGCGCGCACCAAAGACACCTGGGCGTTATGGCGTAAAAAGCAGCTGAGCACAGAATCCAATGTGCAGTTCGGTGAAGGCGGTGCCGGTTTATTCTCCGACGGTAAGCTCTACAGCCAGATCAAAGATCCGAAATTCTTCGGCCGTAAAGTGATGGCGGAATTCGTCAAGGCCGGTGCGCCGGAAGAAATCATGTACGTCAGCAAACCGCACATCGGCACCTTTCGTCTGACCGGCGTGGTATCCACCATGCGCGAAGAGATCAAACGCCTGGGCGGTGAAGTGCGCTTTGAAAGCAAGGTCAGCGAATTTATTCTCAACAACGGCCAGACCGAAGGTGTGGTGCTGGCCAATGGCGAAAAAATCATGAGCCGCCACGTGGTACTGGCGCTGGGTCACAGCTCCCGTGACACCTTCCGCGCTCTGTATAAACAGGGCGTGCACGTAGAAGCCAAACCGTTCGCCATCGGTTTCCGCGTGGAGCATCCGCAATCACAGATTGATAAAGCCCGTCTGGGTAAATACGCCGGTCATCCGGAGCTGGGGGCGGCAGACTACAAGCTCACTTATCAGGCGAAAAACGGCCGCCCTGTGTATTCCTTCTGTATGTGCCCCGGCGGTACCGTGGTGGCGGCAACGTCAGAAGAAGGCCGCGTGGTGACCAATGGTATGTCGCAGTATTCGCGCAACGAGCGCAATGCCAACGCCGCTATTGTGGTGGGTATTGAGCCGGAAAAAGATTATCCGGGCAGCCCGCTGGCCGGTATCGAACTGCAGGAAAAACTGGAAGAAAAAGCCTTTGAACTGGGTGGTTCGGATTACAACGCACCGGCGCAGCTGGTCGGCGATTTTATCCGCGGCAAACCCTCCAGCGAATTCGGTCAGGTCGAACCTTCTTACAAGCCGGGCATTAAACTGGGCGACCTGCATCAGGCGCTGCCGGAATATGCCATCCGTGCAATTCAGGAAGCACTGCCGGAATTCGGTAAACAGATTAAAGGCTTTGACCGTAATGATGCCATTTTAACCGGTATTGAAACCCGTACCTCATCGCCGGTGCGCATTACCCGCGACCGTGACACTCTGCAGAGCCTGAACACCAAAGGTCTGTACCCGGCCGGTGAAGGTGCCGGTTACGCCGGCGGTATTCTGTCTGCCGGTGTTGATGGCATTAAAGTCGCAGAAGCTGTGATCACCGATATGCTGTCAGGACTGAACGCATGAAAGTCGATGAGGTAAAAAAACTGCAGCAGAAAAAATACCGTAACGAATTGCGGCATTTTTTGCTGGAAGGCGAGCATCTGATTCTGGANCTGCATAAAGCGGCTTTTCATCCGACCAATGCGCAGACGCATCTGCGNGCCTCTGAACTGTTTATTACCGAAGAATACAGCCNTTGGGTTGATGAACAGCTGGGCGATCACTACCGCGTCACCCTGGTCGGCAAAAAAGCCATGAGTCAGATGTCGGACACNAAATCGCCNCAGGGCATTATTGCNGCCGTGCCGTTTGCGCCGCAGGATTNTCAGAATAACANNGGNAATNTNCCCCGNAACAACGGCCAGAAAGAACGTGCNGTGTATCTGCATGAAGTNCAGGACCCGGGCAACCTCGGNACTATTTTGCGCACCCTCGGCTGGTTTGGTGGCTTNCGNTGCCTGNTNAGCCCGGGCAGNGTTGATCCGTACAATCCGAAAGTNGTGCGCTCCAGCATGGGAGCNATTTTTCATGTGGCGTTTGAGCAGGATNTCGATATCAATGCATTGCCTGAGCGTTACCAATCCATCGCCTGTCTNGATATGCAGGGCGANGCCCTGAGCAGTGANGGGATAAAAAANCACGACTGTTTTGTCTTTGGTAACGAAGCCCGNGGNGTACCGCANGAACAGNTGCAGGGGCTGAATGTCACCGCCTATACCATTCCCGGTAACGGCGCNATTGAATCNCTGAATCTGGCTTCCGCGGTTAATATGTGTGTGTACGAGNTGCAGCGCTGAAAGCCTGAAAACAGGGTGTTTTAATTTCAGCGCCTGTGGTTTAGCCCGTCCCGGTGTATATTGCAGGTATCTGTCGGAAAAGGTTATTTTGCCACCNGTCCGGTAAATAACCACCGCNTTTCTCTATACTGGAAGCACTACTGAAATCAGGAGATCTCATGTCTGCCGTCCTCGTTCCGCTGAAGCAAGCTTCAGAATCCCCCGCTACCGCGCTGACCGTCCTTGAATCCGCNAACTACAGCAACTGGCTGGAGCAGCANCCACCCCTGACGCAGAACTGGATCAAAGCCAGCGGNTATCAGGGNAAAGGNATTCANNTNTTNCCNGNCAGTNANGGNGANCTGACTCAGGCGCTGTTCGTGTGCGACAGCCTNGATGATATGTTCGCCTGTGGCGAACTGGCCAACGCTCTGCCGGCCGGCGATTACACCATTGCCAATGACGCTGCAGCAGANCATCTGCTGAATATCGCCTTTGGCTGGGGTGTCGGCGCTTANCGTTTTGAGCGCTACCTGAAACCGGGTAAAGAGCAGGCGCGCCTGTTGCTGGAAGATGAAAGTATTCTTNNCCAGGCNGANATGCTGGTCGAAGCCACCAAGCGGGTGCGCGATCTGATTAATACGCCCGCCGCCGATATGATGCCGGAAAACCTCGCCGCAGCGGTGGAAGCCATGGCGCAGGAATTTAACGCCGATTTCAAACAGATCNTCGGTGATGATCTGCTGAGCGAAAATTATCCTATGGTGCATGCCGTTGGCCGCGCCAGTGTGCACGCACCGCGCCTGCTTGATCTGCGCTGGGGCGATGAATCCCACCCGAAAGTGACCCTGGTCGGTAAAGGCGTGTGTTTTGACAGCGGCGGTATGGATATCAAACCTTCCGCCGCCATGCGCTGGATGAAAAAAGACATGGGCGGCTCAGCCCACACCATTGGCCTCGCTTACCTGATTATGGCGCAGCAGTTACCGGTACGTTTACGTCTGCTGATTCCTGCTGTGGAGAATGCCGTCAGCGGTAATGCTTTCCGCCCGGGAGATGTGCTGAATACACGCAAAGGCACCACGGTCGAGATCGACAACACCGACGCCGAAGGCCGTCTGGTACTGTGTGATGCCCTGACTGAAGCCGTCAGCGAAAACCCGGAACTGGTGGTTGATTACGCCACCCTGACCGGTGCCGCCCGGGTCGCCTTAGGCACCGAACTGCCGGGCTTCTTCACCAATCAGCTGCAACTGTCATCAGACCTGATGCAGGTTGGTCAGAAAGTTTCGGACCCGGTGTGGAATCTGCCGCTGCATCAGCCGTACAAAGACTTCCTGAAAAGTGATATCGCCGATATGACCAACTGCGCAGCGACACCTTTCGGTGGTGCCATTACCGCAGCTCTGTATCTGGAGCACTTTGTGGAAGAAACCCCCTGGGTACACTTTGATGTCATGGCGTGGAACAACCGCAAACTCAGCGGCCGTCCGGTGGGCGGTGAAGCCATGGGCATGCGCGCGGTATTTGAATACCTGAGCAATCGTTTTGGCGATGCCTGAGTAAGGCAGCGATAACGGGCACAAAAAACCGGGATTATCCCGGTTTTTTATGCGTGCCCTGAGGCGATATGAAGTTAAATCATAGCCATATTAATCAGATGTGAGCCGGTAATAAATGAAGCTGACACTGCAACCTGGGGCTCCATTTTCAGGGTATCCAGATTCAGCGCCGCAATATCTGCCTGACGCCCACAACTGACCCAGACACACTGACGATCTTCCGACAGAGCAACACCGCGTACATTTTCGGTTAGCAGATGGCCGCGGTATTCGAGTTTACTCATGGACCATAAGGTCAGCATACCCGGTGTTGGGTGAGTGACAATAAACAGATCTCGTTCAGGTACAACTTCTATGCTCAATGATTCCCCAAGCATATTGTTCACCACGGCTGCCGGCTCTTTCATTGGCTGCAGATCGCCACTGCCGGTGAAGACACTGACGGCCCCCCGGTAACGCTGGTCCAGCCCCAGTCTTGGCGCCGAAACGACCACTGCCCTGTGATCCGCCAACGGAAACAGATGGCCCGTGTTAAAGGCAGGATCAGGCATTTCTGCCTGCTCCAGTAATTTCTGTGTTTTTACGTCGATATAACACAGGGATCCGGCCACACCGCTGCTTCTGGTTCCACCGCCATTGGTAACCATCAATACCGAATCATTTTCAATCAAACGGCACTCATGTGGGTTATCGCCATAAGTCGGAAAATCGCCCAGATACGCCAGGGTTTTCGGATCGCGAATACCAATTGCCCCCTTACCATCCGGCGAAGTCTCCGTCGAAAACAGATACTGATCGTCGCGGCTACAGGCACCATGACCATAGAACTGACGCTGCTTAACCGGAGGAATAGTCTGCACCACTTCCATAGCGTCCAGATCAAGCAGGGCAGCGCCATTACCGATTTTTTCAAAACTGTACACCAGCGTTTTACGTCTGGGCGAGAAGGCAAAACCGTGGGGAAAGAAATCTGTCTTAATGGTCTGAATACTGTCTTTATGAGGATTCACCACAGACAGCACATACTCCATTGGCGACTCAAGGGAACGCTTAAAACGACCTCCCCCCCAGCAGCAGATCTGTACTGCGGGTTCGGGCCTGAACTGACATTGGCAACAGCGCAGCGGAAGCAAGTAATGCCGAACGCTTCAGAAACAAGCGCCGGCGGATATCCGCCAGGGAAGTATTTTTCACAGACCATCCTTAACTTTAAAACCTGAAACGATTGTCCGGCATCGTCGGGCGATGCTCAACACCTGCTCTTGTCAGAGGTCAACGAGTCTGACGGAAAGAGCGGGCAACTGTCTGATTCAGGGATAAAAACGCCTCAGCGGACCGCGCCACAGCAACATCTGCTTCCCTATGGTATTGATCGAATCTGATCCTGCCCTGTTTTGATTCCTGTGCTGCCTTCCTTTCTGGCAGCACAAGCGGCGCCCCCGGGCTTTGCACTGCCTGGGGGCGCTGTTCACAACGTCCGGTTTCACCAAAAACCAACGAGAAATCAGCCGCTTATCTATCTTCAGCTATCTAACCCTTACAAAAAGACACTGAGCCTGGACTCAGCATGGCGCACATCTTGAATATTCTCTTCAGGAATTTTTATTTCAGATNTGGGTACCAAATTCTCCAACNGATAGCCATGACAGACTCAATGACAGATACAGCCAGCGCAGCGCCAGTACAGGAGAANACAATTCGGCAGGAGANCACCNACCCGCAGGATACCCTGCGNCTGCTCGGNCTGGATTTTGGCTCCACCACCAGCAGCATGATGNTGGCGGAAGTNCGCGTTGGCCGCCACAGTCTGGATGGNCGNATGGGCTTCAGCGANCCGCGNATGCTGCTGCAGAGTGAGCCGGTATTTACGCCNTTTACCATGGCNGAGCTGCTCGACGAATCGCGCATTAACGCGCTGCTGGATGAATGGCTGAGCGCCGCNGACTGGCAAACCGNTGCNNACGCNGCTNCTGNTCAGCCAGACATNCAGGTNGCCGGTGCNGCNCTGATTACNGGTCTGGCCGCGCGCAGTGAAAATGTGCAGCTGCTGACNGATATGATCAGTCGCCGTCTGGGCAACAGTCTGATTGCAACCGCCGANGACCCCGGNCTNGAATCCTGGCTGGCNTTNATGGGCAGCTGCGCCACATTAAGCCGCCACCACAGNACGCGGGCACTGATCAATCTGGATATCGGCGGCGGTACNACGAATCCGGCTCAGGGATTAAACGGNCAGGTATNNGACTGNGGCTGCTTTTATATCGGTGCCCGCCANCTGACCTTTGTGCCGGGCACCTATACGCTGCTGTCATTTTCCTCATTCGGCTCATTACTGCTGCAATATCTCGGTTGTGAAAAACAACCGGGCGANACGCTGAACACAGATGAAGTAGACGCCGTAGTNAATTTTTACGTCACCGCGCTGGAATTTATTGCCCTTGGCGATATGAGTTTTTTTCAGCGCTCGCCGTTGCATAAANGCTTATTNCAGATGCCTTTTACACCAGCGGCCAATGCCGGCANCCACCCTCTGATAACGTTTTCCGGNGGTGTCGGTGAAATTATTTACCAACATGAACGTACCGGTGAGTGGCCAGCGCAGACCTGCTACGGTGATCTTGGTGTGGTTCTGGCNCAGGGAATTATCGCCTCGCCTTTGCTGGCCGCCGATTTACGGCACCAACCGGANCACGCGGGGCGTGCCACCGTCATGGGGCTCACANTGCACAGNTGTGATGTGTCCGGCAGCAGCCTCTATCTGTCTGACCCCGGACGNCTGCCNCTCAATGATCTGCCAATCATTTCCCGTTTNNCGGCCANCACAGAAGCGGATGGCTGGCACNGNGCTGTCCGCCTGGCGATGAGCTCGGTCAGCGGCGCCTGCATCAGTATCGAAGACAGCCGGGATATCCTGCCGCAAGGGATCAAAACCCTGGCACANACGATCCGCAACGCTCTGGATGAAGCCCGCTATCCGCTGACTCAGCCGCTGGTTTTATTAATGGATTCGAATCTGGGCAAGGCNCTTGGTCAGTACATTACCGACTGGGGAAAAGAAAATCGCTGCCTGTACGTGATCGACGAAGTNCCGCTGCGCGATGCCCGCTTCGTGCAGATAGGAAAGCCANATCAGCATATCGTGCCGGTGTCTTTTTTCGGCATGAATTAACCATGAATACGACCCGATAACGCATAAACATAAATCAGACATTCGCAGGGAGATCGGTATGAAAGCGCTCAGCCCCATCAGTGACATCGCACTGCCCGTGGTTACCACNGCAGCGGACTCCNCTATTGAATTACGCACCAGCGACTTACTCACTATCGAACTAATGGGCGCAAGCTACCCGTTCCGCNATTTAAAGCACCTGCTCGGTGCCGCNGANATCAGCAAAGCNGGNGAACGTATTGCNGGCCTTGCCGCGACNGATGAAGTTGANCGCGAAGCTGCACGTAAACTGCTTTCCGGTCTGACCCTGCAGCAGCTGTACGATATGCCATTAACAGACAACCNTGGCCGGATCGACGACATCATGCGCGTTAANTACGATATCGATCCGGAGAAATTTTCNNCCATAAAAGANCTGACACTGGGCCAGTTAAAAAACCACCTGCTGGCCAGCAAAGGCGANGAAATCCGTGCCNTGGGCAGAGCCATGACNGGCGTTATGGTCTCNGCGCTGACCAAACTGCTGGACGTACACGANTTAATTCTGCTGGCCAAACGCCTGAAAAAAGGCGCCTCGGCCAAAGCCCGNACCCGGGTCGGTTTAAGCGGCACNCTNTCATCGCGGCTGCAGCCCAATCATCCTACCGATAATTTATCCGGCATCACCATGCTGGCNTACACCGGATTATCCATGGGCGCCGGCGATGCCCTGCTGGGATTAAANCCGGCCATTGATACCGTCGAGAACATCAGTGCCACCCTGCATCACCTGGATAAAATCCGCCGNGATACCGGAGCGCCAACCCAGATCTGNGTGCTGTCACATATTAAAACGCAGCTCGCCTGCTTAGAGCAGGGGGCTCCGGTTGAGATTATGTTCCAGAGCCTGGCAGGTACAGAGCGCACATTAACCGAAGAATTCGACGTAACCGTNGAGCTGCTCGACCACGCCTACAACACCATGCGCGAACACGGNCCGCTGCAGGCAGAAGGCGCAGAAAATATGATGTANTTCGAAACNGGCCAGGGCAGCGAGCTGACGTACAACAAACACGACGGCATCGACATGNCCACCTGCGAGGCGCTGTGTTACGGCCTGGCGCGCCGCTATTCGCCGTTTATGGTGAATAACGTCACCGGCTTTATTGGCCCNGAAACCCACGTCGATAACTTTGAAATGACCTACTCCTGNCTGCAGGATCATTTCATGGGAAAAATGATGGGACTGCCGATGGGCATGGCGCCCTGNTTTACCCTGCATTCACAGATCACTGCCGAAGGTCAGCAGATGGCAACCGANCTGCTGACCGCCGCCGGCGCCAATTTCTTTATGGATGTNTATCTCGGCAACGACCGCATGCTGGCGTATTTCGATACCAGCGGCCATGACGATCAGACCATGCGCGAAACCTATGAACTGGAACCCGCGCCGGAATANCTNNAATGGGCGCTGNCNCGNGGTATTTTTCAGCGTGATGATGAAGGCCTGATTCANCGCGGTCCGAACTGGGGCAAACCGCAGCAGTTCTGCCAGTCNGAGCTGGATTATCAACGCCTGCTGGAATCCGTTCCNGCCGCCTACGGTTTTGATAACGCCGGACCGCGNCCAACCGATGAGGTCACGCGCACACTGCGCTCTAANCAGGCGATCGCGCGGGAAGCNATTTATGCNGANNTNNACCGNGANNTATTATCCGCCATCGGGCCGCAACGCTGGCTGGCAACNGAGGCCNGCGANAAGCATGAACATCTCNNNAATCCNGANCTGGGNTCGCATTTAAGTGCCGACAGTCTGGCATCACTGCAGANCGAAAACACCGATGTGCANATTGTGATCTCCGACGGCCTGAGTGCCGANGCTGTCCATCACAATATTCCNCTGCTGATTCCNGTCCTCAANGANGGTCTGGCCAGNCGCGACTANAAAACCGGCATGACCACGGTNGTCCCTTACGGCCGGGTCAANCTGTGTGAACCCATTGGTGAAGCGCTGAATACNCGGCTGGTGATTCTGCTGATNGGNGAGCGCCCCGGAGGGGACGCCCAGGCGTCGCGCAGTCTGTCGGCGTATTTTGCCTATCAGGTATCCGCTGCANATAAANCAGAAGCTGCGGCTTTCAGCGGCAACGCCGATATCCGCTGGGAATACACGGTCATTTCNAATATTTACAGCGGTGGCCTGCCGCCGCTGGAAGCCGGAGCTGTTATTGCAGAAAAAGCCATGCAGATTCTCAGCTTCGGTGCCGCCGGTAACCGTCTTGAAGCAAAACTGAAACAATCTGCGGCGTAAAAAATCCGCANNCTGTNANCCCGCGNNACNACANNCGTGTTGCGCGGGGCTTTTCTTTTATCCGGGCTTTTCTTTTATCGGGCTTATTTTACCGCTGGTTTTCTGCAGCTATNCAGNCTGTCATCATCCTGTCAGATTTTGATCGCCNTTGTCGTTTTATGCNTATGNGTACTNTTTATAATTGTGCGAACNAATGGTCAGGCCATTACGTGTTATTACCAANACCCCTTAAACTGTCTTGCTCAAATTACGCAACAATAAAAAAATATTTACGATNATTTGCAAAATAATCTGCCTGCACACANTCAGTCGTTTAAAACCTTGCCGCACATCAAGAGGTACAGGTACCTTCCGGCGCTACTTTAGCCATGTCCGGTTTGGCAATCTTCTGTCTGACAATGCTCCGTTTATCTGTGCTCTGTNTAACGATGCCTGACGAGGACATTCATTCTGATTTTCATGGAGAACCCTCACATGGCTGCAAGTACTTTTTATATTCCGGCAATTAACCTGATGGGCAGCGGCTGCCTGNAAGACGCNGCANCNGCTGTTGAATCCTACGGCTGGAAAAAAGCACTGATTGTGACAGATGCGCCACTGGTCAAACTTGGCGTCGTAGGTCAGGTCGCAGAACTGCTGTCCAAGCATGGGGTGACCTCTGTTGTTTATGATGAAGTTAAACCGAACCCGAATGTCACCAACGTTGAACACGGCCTGAAAGTGTTGAAAGAAAATGAGTGTGACTTTGTTATTTCTCTCGGTGGTGGTTCACCCCACGACTGTGCCAAAGCCATTGCTCTGGTCGCCACTAACGGTGGTGCAATTACCGATTANGAAGGTGTCGANCANTCNGCCAAGCCTCAGCTGCCTCTGGTTGCCATTAACACCACCGCCGGTACCGCCAGTGAGATGACGCGTTTCTGCATCATCACCGATGACAGCCGTCACGTGAAAATGGCCATCGTTGATAAGCACACCACGCCAGTGCTGTCGGTTAATGACTCTGACCTGATGCTGGGTATGCCACCGTCACTGACTGCGGCTACCGGTATGGATGCNCTGACCCACGCTATNGAAGCCTANGTATCCACCGCAGCAACGCCGATCACCGATGCCTGTGCGCTGCAGGCNGTGACCCTGATCAGCAACAACCTGCGCACCGCGGTAAAAGAAGGCAGCAATGCCGAAGCGCGCGAGAAAATGGCTTATGCCGAATTTCTTGCCGGTATGGCGTTCAACAATGCTTCTCTGGGTTACGTNCACGCNATGGCGCACCAGCTGGGNGGTTTTTACGATCTGCCACACGGTGTCTGNAANGCCATTNTGCTGCCTCANGTACAGACNTTTAATGCACAGGTTGCAGCAGAGCGNCTGGGCGATGTGGCNAAAGCNATGGGNTGTGATGTGGCGGGTAAATCTGCNGACGACGCAGCGGCNGTCTGCATCGACGCTATCCGCACTCTGGCAGCNGATGTTGATATTCCGGCCGGTGTTGCTCAGCTGGGTATGAAGGAAGAAGACATCCCGACTCTGGCAGAAAACGCCATGAAAGATGCCTGTGGTGTAACCAACCCGATCCAGCCAACCTTTGAACAGGTGTGCGAAATCTTCAAAAGCGCNATGTAATGCGCAACNNATGCGNGTAACAGGCAGATACGCAGATACACATATAAAAAGGCGCGCATNATGCGCGCTTTTTTANATGNGGAANAAAGACATGTTAATGGTGCTTTTGAATACACGNCCNGAGCACCCGAACGACNGAAAAATAAACTGGCCGGAACTGTGCNCAGATACAGAGGCTGTAAGGAGTACTCATGCAACACCACAGTGGTGATTTTAAATTAATTCCGGCNCTTGTCAGTCTCGCCATCANTCTGATNATCTGGTTCGTTATTCCGGTACCGGAAGGCGTATCAGCCTCAGCCTGGCATTTGCTGGCACTGTTCGTAGGTACCATCGCNGCCATTATTGGTAAAGTCATGCCNATTGGTGCTGTGGCNATGGTAGCGATTACAGCGGTTGCTATTACCGGCGTAACCAATGACAGTCCGAAAGGCGCCATCGCCGATGCNCTCAGTGGTTTTTCCAATTCACTGATNTGGCTGATCGGTATTGCCATTATGATTTCCCGNGGTCTGATTAAAACCGGNCTNGGTAACCGTGTGGGCTATCACTTTATTGCCTGGTTCGGTAACCGNACNTTAGGGGTTGGCTATGCACTGGCTTTATCCGAACTGGTTCTGGCACCAGTNACNCCAAGCAACACCGCCCGTGGTGGCGGCATTATTCACCCGATTATGAAATCCATTGCCGGCAGTTTTGGCTCCACACCGGAAGAAGGCACACAGAAAAAAATCGGCCANTATCTGGCACTGGTAAATTACCACAGCAATCCGATTACNTCGGCNATGTTNATTACCGCCACTGCACCCAACCCTCTGGTAGTTAAGCTGATTGCCGATGCCACCGGNCTGGATATCAGCATCAGCTGGGGCACCTGGGCACTGGCGGCGTTACTCCCGGGTCTGGTNTGTATTGCCCTGATGCCNCTGATTATTTANATGGTTTATCGCCCGGAAATTACCAAAACNCCGGATGCNCGCAGNTTTGCCCATGAACAGCTGAACNGCATGGGGCCGATGAATTACGGCGAAAAAGTAATGATCGGCGTATTTGCGCTGTTACTGATTCTTTGGGCCGGCATTCCTGCCATGATTTTTNGCAGCGCCCTGGCGGTGCANACCACTGCGGTGGCATTTCTGGGCTTATCGATTCTGCTGNTTTCNGGTGTATTAACCTGGAAAGATGTGCTGGCAGAACGCTCNGCCTGGGATACCGTTGTCTGGTTCTCGGCACTGGTNATGATGGCCACCTTCCTGAATAAACTCGGNCTGATTTCCTGGTTCTCCGGNGTGGTGGAAAACAATATCTCTCATTTCGGNCTGGGCTGGGAATTGTCCGTGCTGATTCTGGTTGCGGTGTATTTCTATGCGCATTATTTCTTTGCCAGTACCACTGCACATATCACCGCCATGTTCGGTGCTTTTTATGCGGCCGGACTGGCCTTAGGTGCACCACCTATGTTCCTCGCCCTGCTAATGGCTGGTGCTTCATCACTGATGATGTCACTTACTCATTACGCGACCGGTACTTCGCCTATTATTTTCGGCTCCGGTTTTGTCTCCATGGGTGACTGGTGGAAGATGGGCTTTATTATGAGTGTCGCCAACCTGATTATCTGGACCTTTGTTGGCGGTATCTGGTGGAGCATTCTTGGTTACTGGTAAGTGGTTCTTTTCATAAATAAAGAGCAGACGCTGAACATAAAAAAGCCCTGATGAATCAGGGCTTTTTTATTTTTTGGTTAGTGATTTAAACTACCAGGCTGACTTTCATCGGGCTTTTTAACTAACAACCGTCATAAAGGTTTCGTGCATTTTACGCTGGGCGTAATCCAGACCGCCACCTTCGCCCAGACCTTCAAATGTCCAGGTAATGGTTTCGTGGTCAGGATACACAATATAACCACCGGTAAAGGTTTCGAAACGGTTACCGGAAGGATCCCATGCGTAGATGGTACCACCACGGGTAATACCGTGACGGGTCGGACCCATATCCACAGGTACATCGTTCATGCTCATCAGGTCAGAGGCACGCAGAATGCGTTCCCAGCTGTCGATGTAGAATGATACGTGATGCAGTTTGCCCGGCTCCGGATGTTCAACAAAAGCAATATCATGCACTTTGTTGGAACAGCTCAGCCAGATCCCCAGGTTCACTTCACCGTCCGGAGACAGTGCGCGTTCCACCAGCTGGAAGCCAAGCACTTCCTGGAAAATTTTCTGCACTTCACCAATGTTCGGACCGTAAAGCAGACAGTGGTCCATGCGCACTGGCGCAATGCCTTTTTCTGCATTTTCATTCCACGGGTCCGGATTCACTGTTCCGTTACCGTTACCGACATTGGTTTTTGTTGCATACAGCTCAATAAAGTGACCGGAAGGCAACTGGAAACGCACACGGTCTCCGGTCTCCATCAGCTCACCGGCAACGATGCGTTCAGTTTTTAAACCGTACTGCTGTAACGCAGTTTCAAAACGGTCGAGGGTGGCATCATCCAGGACTTTAAAGCCAAAGAAATCGATGCCTGCCTGATCGGATTCACGCAGAATTACGCTGCTGTGATCAACTTCGTCCCATGCTTTGAGATAAACACGACCCTGGCTGTCACGGCCAGTTTCGATCAGACCCAGTACATCACGATAGTGATGAACACCTTCTTCCAGATTCATGACGCGGATCTGTGCGTGACCCGGACGTAATACACCATTAACAGCCATGTAGGCCCCCTTTCTTATATTTTTGCTGAGGCGGATTATATTCATTAATGAAGCAGAGCTGTGCGCTTCGTTTGCTTCATTTAACGCTGGGTTCAAGTTATCTTAGCTATTCGATACTCGTCTAATACTAATAATCCGGTGTTCTGATACCTTGATGGTATGACCGGCATAAACTGGAGTATGCAATGGACCTCAGACAACTCAAGTATTTCGTTGTTGTCGCGGAAGAAGGCAACATCGGACGCGCTGCATTAAGGCTTCACATTTCGCAGCCTCCGCTGACCCGGCAGATTCAGCAACTGGAAGAAAGTCTCGGCGTACAGCTGTTCCTGCGCACACCAAAAGGCGTTGAATTAACGGAACCGGGACAACTGTTGCTGGACGAAGCAAGAAATATTCAGAAACTGGTTTCATTGGCTCAGGAACGCACACAAAAAGCCGGAAAAGGTGAACTGGGTCAGCTTGACGTCGGTATTTTTGGTTCCGCTATTTTCGACACCATTCCAAAAATCCTTCAGGCCTTCCGTAAGCGCCATCCTGACGTTAATGTTGTTTTGCATACCATGGANAAGGGCAAACAAATTGAGGCNCTCAGACAGCGTCGTATTGCGGTAGGATTCAACCGTGTACTGGCTCCCCTGCCGGACATTGTCAGCGAAGTCATTGCCCGCGAGAAACTTTTTATCGCCGTCAGCGATCAGTCGCCGCTGGCAAAAGAAAAAAGCCTCAGTATTAAAACCCTGGCTACGGAACCCTTTATCGCGTTTCCGAATGCCGGGCGGCCAAATTTTGTCGACAAAGTATTCAAGCTTTGTCAGGAGCACGGATTTCTGCCCAATGTGGTTCAGGAAGTGGGGGATGCATCTACGGCAGTTGCCCTGGCAGCCTGCGGTTTTGGCATTTGTCTGGTGCCTGCGTCGGCCACTAAGCTGAGCCTGCCCGGTGTACTGTACAAACCGGTTCACGATTTACCGGAGGGCAGCTCGGTGGATCTCAGCTGTGTTTACCTGAAAGATCACACATCGCCGATTCTGCAGTCATTTCTGCAGGTGGTGCGCGATATGCGCCTTTCCTGTGAAGAGCCCTGTGAAGAGTCGTGTGCAGAAGCTGCTGTTGCGGATGACACAAAAACGCCGGATAAACCCTGAATTTATCCGGCGTTTTTTATCAGAATCTGTCCACTGCAAGGTCTGGCACTATTGAACCGGGTCTGAACCGGGTCAGGCAGCGCGCTCAAAGCGGCGCATCATTTTACCGATTACGCGGATTTCCACGTCGCTGCGCGGATACACACGACAGGCCAGCAATTTGCCCTGTTCACGGTCTTCAGCGCTGACGTGGGCACCAGACATACAGCCGGTGCTGAATTCGCCGGATAAAATCTCGACTTTGCACACACCACAGCCGCCGCCACGACAACCGGCAGGGATACCATTGGAATTTACTTTCAGAATGCCGGTCAGTAACGAGTCTTTCTCATCACACCAGAAGGTATGATCAATACCGGCAACACGCACAGCATGCTTCATAGGAAAAACCTCTTTTTAATTTTTATTATCAGACGCGCGGTCTGTGATTTTTGCAGACTAGCAACAGGGCCAGTCTGGCTCTAATACCAATTCCGGCGGTTTTTAATACCGGAAAAGTATCGTCTTTAACGGCAATTCCGGGACGAAAGTTCCGCTTTTCGCACAGAACTGGCCGCAAGCCCCGCAATTCCCCAGTCGTCCGGATGCACCCGCTGGCAGACACCACGTATCTGGGATTTATCCGCCTGTATGACATCCTCAAGCAATGCGCAGAAAGTCTTATGCAGTTCTGCCACTATCTCTGACGAGCGGTCGTTAAGCACAAAGAACTGATAGAAAGCCGCGTTATTCAGGCCGCCACCGGTCCAGGCAGCGTGCGGGCCGGTTTGAGTCACGTAAGCACGGATACGCTCCGACGGCGCATCCATAACCCGGGCAAAGGCTTCACAGGCCAGCTGTGTTAACTGCCGGCAACCGTCCGCATCCGCCATGCCCTCCGGCAGGGTAAAAATAACCACAGGCATACAGCATTCTCCTTAAGGCAGACCGCGACGCCGGCCAGAATCCAGCATCAGGGTTGAGCCCGTCATCGCCGAGGCTTCGTCATCAAGCAGCATGGCAATAGCCCAGGCCACCTGCTCCGGGGTGGTAAATGCGTGAATCGACGAATCGCTTTTCATATCCTCCAGCACCGCCTCAAGCGTCACGCCCTGCTGCTCTGCACGGGTCGCCGCGACGCGATGCAAACGTTCGGTGTCGGCGGGCCCGGGGGCAATGCAATGGGCAGTGATGCCACGCTCGCCAAGTGCCAGGCTGTACTGCCGCACGATATTAAATAATGCGGCATTGGCAACGCCGGCAGAGGCTGCATAAGCGGTCGGTTCCAGACCGTAATGACCACCGATGGCGACCAGACGCGAGCCTGCGGATAATTGTTTATCCACCGCCCGGCACAAGCGCATAAATCCGCCGACTTTAATATTCACCGCATCCACCATAGTGGCAACCGGAGCCTCGAGAATACCGCCAGCGACGCCGACGCCGGGCCCGTGCACCACCATTTTTACCGGGCCACACAGGGATTCACGAATGGCGTCCACCGCACTGTCGGCAGATATATCGGCAACGCAGGCCGTTACGTCGGTGAATTGTTCAACCAGATGGGAGAGAGCCTCTGCGGAGCGTGCGACGGCGATCACGTGCAGGCCACGGCTGACGAGTTTTTTAACGATCTGCTGGCCGAACGCGCCACTGGCGCCAACCACCACGGCCGTCTCTTTGACGACAGCCGGATTATTATTTTTATTCATATTGTGACTCATATTTTTCTGTCGCAGCTGTTCACCGTCGCTTATTGCATCCGTTTCAACAGCCAGGGGGCAATAGCATCAGCAACCAAAACTGAGCAACGACAACGACAACGACGACAACGACAACAGCACAAGCAGTTAAAGAAAGACCGGGAGAAAAAAGGCCCTCTGCAAAGCAGAGGGCTAAGAGGACGCTGCCTGATGACTGCGCATACAGGCAGGCAGGTAACAACCCGGTACTATCCAGTTGCTTACTGAAAGAGAACCCTCAAGCGGATACGCCTGAATTAAGCTCCGGCACTCTTCAGCAGACCACGCTCTTTGGCCATGGTCATCGCGGTATCCTGGATCATATCTTCCTGACCACCGATCATTTTCTTGCGGCCAAGTTCTACCAGAATATCGCGCGCCGGAACGCCATAGAGTTCACTGGCTTTTTTCGCATGCAGCAGGAAGGTGGAGTACACCCCGGCATAACCCAGTGTCAGTGAATCGCGGTCAACACGGACCGGCTGATCCATTAACGGTACGATAATGTCTTCTGCCACATCCATCAGGCTGAACAGATCGGTACCTGTGGTTGCGCCCATGCGCTCAGCCACCGCAACGAATACTTCCATTGGCGTGTTGCCGGCACCCGCACCCATACCAGCCACAGAGGCATCGATGCGCGTTGCACCAGCTTCCACCGCGGCGATGGAGTTGGCAATACCCATTCCCAGGTTATGGTGGCCATGGAAACCAATTTCTGTTTCCGGATTCAGCACTTCACGCAGGGCCGTGATGCGTTCGGTCACATCGTCCGGCAGCATAAAGCCCGCCGAGTCAGTGATATAAACCGTCTGTGCGCCGTAAGATTCCATCAGCTTGCCCTGCTTCGCCAGACCTTTGGCATCGTTCAGGTGCGACATCATCAGGAAGCCGGTGGTATCCATACCCAGTTCACGGGCACAGGCAATATGCTGCGGCGAAGTATCGGCTTCGGTGCAATGGGTCGCTACGTGAACAGAGCGCGCACCTTCACGGTAAGCACTTTTCAGTTCGTTCATGGTGCCCAGACCCGGCAACAGCAGTACCGATACAATGGCCTGTTTCATCTGGCTGGCGACAGCGTTGATATATTCTTCGTTAGAAGCCATGGCAAAGCCGTGCTGCAGGGAGTTTCCGCCCAGCCCGGCACCATGGGTTACCTGCAGATAAGGGACACCGGCAGCGTCAATCGCTGTGGCGACCTTCACCATCTGCTCTACCGAAATCTGTTCCCGCTTGGCATGCATACCGTCACGCAGACACATATCATGCAGGGTAATTTTGCGACCTTTTAAACGCTTGCTCATGCGACAACCTCCACAGCCTGCGGGGTGAATTTTCCGGCGATTATTTCTTCAGCG
This sequence comes from Oceanospirillaceae bacterium, assembly GCA_002706025.1. GTDB lineage: Bacteria > Pseudomonadota > Gammaproteobacteria > Pseudomonadales > Oceanobacteraceae > Venatoribacter. The sequence continues at coordinate 28,426 of PAJK01000103.1, read as the reverse complement.
AACATTTCTGCGGTACGGGTAGCCGCCGCGGTCATGATGTCAAGGTTACCGGCATACGTCGGCAGGTAATCGCCCAGACCTTTCACTTCGAGAAAAACGCCTACTTTGTTGCCATCAAACACCGGACCATTCACTAGACGGTAACCCGGTACGTATTTCTGTACCTGTTCGATCATGGTCAGAATGGATTGGGTAATGGCATCCTGATCCGGCTGATCTTCGGTCAGACAGTAAATGGTGTTACGCATAATGATCGGGGGATCTGCCGGATTAATAATCGCCAGCGCCTTACCTTTTTTCGCTCCGCCGACTTTTTCAATGGCATTGGAGGTGGTGAAGGTAAATTCATCCAGGTTGGCGCGGGTACCGGCACCGATGGAACGTGATGACAGTGACGCAATAATTTCTGCGTACTCTACGCTCTGCACCTGAGAAACTGCGTTCACAATAGGAATGGTCGCCTGACCGGCACAGGAAATCATATTCACATTCATTTCCTGCTTCGCAGCCTGCTCACTCAGGTTAACCGGCGGTACACACAACGGACCGATGGCCGCCGGGGTCAGGTCAATCATCAGTACACCCAGGGCATTCAGCTTACGGCTGTTTTCCGCGTGGACGTAGGCAGAGGTCGCATCGAAAGCAATCTGAATTTCGTCTTCCAGTACGTGTGGCAGCAGACCATCAATACCTTCATGAGTGGTTTTCAGTCCCATATCACGGGCGCGCTGCAGACCTTCGGAATCCGGGTCGATACCCACCATCCATACCGGCTCCAGCACTTCGCTGCGGCGGACTTTATAAATAAGGTCGGTTCCGATATTGCCTGAACCGATCAATGCACATTTTATTTTTTTCATCGTGATTTCCTCTCGTCCGGTGAATTATTGGCCCGGCATATTTCCGGCGGCCTGATCGCTCGCCCGGCCAGCTTTACCGGCGACGTAAAATTCGCCATGTTTATGTTCTGTGATCAGAATGCGTACTGTGGATGGACTGCAATCCAGAGCTTCCACCACGGCGGCGGTTACTTTTTCAGCAACGCGGGCTTTGTCTTCCAGAGACCGCCCTTCGAGAAAATGCATTTCGATAATCGGCATAGTCTGCCCTCTTGTTATTTTCCGCCGGCGCGTAAAAAGACAGCCGGCTTATCCCTTTTTTAAAAGCTTTTTATTCTTTGAACGATACCGATACCGAGCCCAGATGCTGGAAGCGTGCAACCACACTGTCACCTGGTTCAACGGCCACCGCTGCGGTAATACCACCACTCATGACAAAACTTCCTGCCGGCAGGGTTTCACCTAATTTGTGCAGAATATTCACCAGCATGGCCACGGCTTCAGCCGGGTGATTCATCACCGCAGCACCGGCACCCATTTCGACGATTTCACCGTTTTTCTCCAGTACCGCACCGATCGTGCGCAGATCCAGACCTTCCACATAACGTGGGCGACCACCGCCAACGAAGCGCGCAGAAGAACCGTTATCGGCAATCACACTCTGCAGATCGAAGCTGAATTTCTGAAACCGTGAATCAATAATCTCAATCGCCGGAATCACATAAGCCGTTGCTGCCAGCACCTGTTCTGCTGTGCAGTTGGGGCCCTGCAGATCTTTACTGGTCATAAATGCGATTTCGCATTCCACCCGTGGGTGAACCAGTTCAGAAACCGACACCACACCATTTTCCGGTACCGCCATTTTGTCGGTCAGGAAACCAATGGACGGAACATCCACACCCATCTGCTGCATTTTTGCCTTAGACGTCAGGCCGGCTTTCCAGCCCACCAGCTTATGACCCTGCTCCATAAAGCGTGCGCGCAGAGCGTTCTGTACGGCGTAGCCATCGTCCATGTTCATGGCCGGATATTCTTCCGTCAGTTTGGTAATAGCGCGGGCTTCTTTTTGCGCACCTTCCACCCGCTCACACAGACGGACGACGTCTTCGCGGCTCAGAGTTGTCTCCAGAGAAATCATGCTGCGCCCTCCTGTTTGCGTTCCACCGCACTGCGGCCTTTAAAGCTGACGGTACAGCTGCCTACACCACCTACTGTGCAGGTCAGGGTGTCGCCATCCACCACAGGCACCAGCTGTGATTGCGAACCGGACAGAATCACTTCACCGGCGCGGAACGGAATACCCAGTTCACCCAGCGTGTTCGCCAGCCAGGCAACCGCATTGGCAGGAGATCCCTGAACTGCTGCACCGGCTGAGGTCGACAGTAATTCACCATTTTTTTCCAGCACCATACCGGCCAGTGTCAGGTCGACCATGCGCGGGTCACCTTTTTCTTTGCCCAGTACATAAACACCACAGGAGGCGTTATCGGCGACGGTGTCCTGAATTTTGATTTTCCAGTCGTCGATACGTGAATCGACAATTTCAAAACACGGCACCACATAATCGGTAGCACGGATCACGTCCATGGCGGTAATACCCGGGCCTTTCAGATCTTCTTTCAGTACAAAAGCCAGCTCTGCTTCTGCTTTCGGCTGAATCAGTCCGTCGAGATCAATGGCATCACCTTCGACATACACCATGTCGGAGGTCAGCTGACCGAAATCCGGCTGAAATACGCCGAGAAAATCCATCACCGGCTTGCTGGTGACACCGATTTTTTTACCNACNATACGCTCGCCAGCNGCCAGNCGACGCTGAATAAAACGNTCCTGAATACGGTAACCATCTTNCAGNGTGATATCCGGATACTGTTCAGTAAAAGGCACCAGCGTNGTNTTACTGACGAAGGCCCGATAGAGGTTATCGCCGAGTACATTAATTAATTCTTTATCCATGCCGGACTCCTTANAGCTTGATNCAGACGTTGCGCATTTCGGTGTAGAACTCGAGNGAGTGCACACCGCCTTCACGTCCGATACCGGACTGACCGGTACCGCCGAATGGCGTACGCAGGTCACGCAGGAACCAGGAATTCACCCAGGTAATACCNACATCAATGCTGGCTGCCACNCGGTGAGCACGGGCCAGGTTGGTGGTCCAGATGGTGGTCGACAGACCGTATTGCGTGTCATTGGCCATNGCCACGACGTCTTCTTCGCTGTCGAACGGACAGATNTGGCAGCAAGGCCCGAAGATTTCTTCTTTAATCACTGCAGCGGTTTCCGGCAGACCGGTCCAGATGGTCGGCTCTACCCAGTTGCCTTCTGCCAGCTCGCCTTCCATTTGTGGAATGCCGCCNCCGGTAATCAGAGTGGCNCCTTCTTCCATCGCTTTTTTGTAATACGACAGAACTTTNTTCTGGTGCTCNCGGCTGATCAGCGGACCATAGTTAGAAGATTTATCCGTTGGNCGACCGAACTTAACACCTTCGGCTTTTTCTTTAAGTGCAGCGACGAAGCGATCAAAAATCGGNCGNTCCACATANACGCGTTCGGTACCCAGACAAACCTGTCCGGTATTCAGGAATGCCGAACGGAAAATGCCGTTAATGGCNTCATCGAAATCCGCATCAGCGAAAATAACCGCNGCGTTTTTACCGCCCATTTCAAATGACACATCGCGGGTGCCTTCGGCGGCGGCTTTCATAATGGCGGTGCCGGTACGGGTTTCGCCGGTAAAGGTAATGGCATCAACACCCGGATTGGTGGTAACAAATTCGCCCGCAGCATCCGGACCAAANCCGTTCACTACGTTNTANACNCCNTTNGGAATACCNACNTTGTTCATCACTTCACCCANCAGNGTGGCNGTGAACGGGGTTTCTTCCGATGGTTTAACCACNACGGTATTACCNCAGGCCAGAGCCGGACCGACTTTCCAGGTCATCAGCATAAACGGCGCATTCCATGGNGAAATCACCCCGATCACACCTTTTGGCGAACNGGTGGCATAGTTCAGCGCACCGCGACCATCCGGGGTATCCATCATGAAAGATTCNGCAGCCACNTTTTTAATGACGTCAGCGAAAACTTTGAAGTTGGCCGCGCCACGGGGAATAAACACATGCTTCATCACATGTTCCGGCTGNCCTGTNTCTTCCATTTCTGCNGCAACGAAATCATCGAAACGACGGGTGATTTCATCGGCNACACCGTACAGCAGGTCAACGCGCTGATCCTGAGTCAGAGCGCCCCATTCGCCGTGCAATGCACTGCGCGCAGCTTTGACGGCACGATCCACGTCATCNCGACTGGCTTCGGCAATACTGGCAATAAGGGTGTTATCGACGGGTGAACGTTTATCGAAACGCTTACCGGTGGAACCAGGGACAAATTCCCCGTTAATGAAGTTTTCAATCTGGCGCATGTTGCTGTTCCTCGACCTGATTTATGCTTGTTTTGGCCGCCTCCCGGCAGATATTGATTTCAGGTTATTGGATACGTCATATACCATCTAATACTATTTTTCTGAGCGGATCATACCTTTGCGGTATGCACAGCAGGCATTAACTGCTTATCTGTTCCAGCCCCCACAGCATGGGCGCTGCAGCCGTTTTCAGACAGATCAGAAACAGGCGTAATGCCGGGAAATGGATTTTGAAAGGCGACTAAAGAATCAGTCCAAGGGATAAATACTTACAGCTGAAAAGGCGCAGAGGCAGCGTAAATCAGGGCACAACACTACCAGACTGCGCATTGCTGACTGTAGGCCTGAGCCAGAGGCAACGGCAGGTCGTACACCTGTTGCAAACAATGCGGGTCCATCAGCACCGACTGATCACCACCGGCAACAATTCTGCCCTGTTTCATCATCACCACACTGTCCGCCCAGCTGGCAGCCAGAGAAATATCATGCATAACGGCGAGTACGCCGACGCCAGCCTGAGCAAATTCACGTACGATCTGCATCACGCTGTGCTGATGGGCCGGGTCCAGTGCGGANGTGCATTCGTCCAGNAGCAGATAATAATGNTGAGTGTCTGCGCGCTCNGCCNGATCNCGNTCCAGCCANGCCTGCCAGATCTGCACCAGTACCCGGGCCAGCTGCACCCGCTGTTGTTCNCCNCCGGATAAGGTCGGATAGACGCGTTCACGTAAATGCCAGACACCNGTGAGCTGCATGGCATCACGCTGATATTGCTGCGTCTGTTTTTCATCCCCATAAGGACTGCGCCCCATCGCTACCACCTGATGAACCCGCATGGGAAACGACAGAGTTACCGACTGCGGCATGACNGCCATGCGTTTNGCCCGTTCCANGCCACTGAACTGATCNAGGGTTACNCCATCCAGCGAAACCGCATCACAACAGNNGCGGTTATGNGCGCAGAGGCAATTNAGCAANGTGGATTTACCGGCACCATTNGCGCCAAGCACCGCGGTACATTTNCCGGGTTCNACCGACAGATGAACATCCTGCAACACCGCACGGGAGCCCAGCTGCACAGTCAGGTTTTTCACTTTAAGCATGAATGCTTCCTCTCAATNCGGGATAAATGTTCAGCGCCAGCGTGTAGCCTGATGCAGCAGCANAAACAGAAAAACCGGCCCGCCGATTAAGGCCATAATTAATCCCACCGGTAAATCCGCCGGGGCCAGCACGGTGCGGGCAANNGTATCGGCAATTAACAGCAGAAGTGCNCCACCTAAAGCCGACAGCGGCAGTAATGCGCGATGATCCGGGCCAATCATTAANCGNAATAAATGCGGAACGACCANACCGATAAAACCTATCATGCCAACCACTGCCACCGAGGCNCCNACCATTAACGCCGAGGCCAGTAACAGCCAACGCCTGCTGNGCTGAATATCAAAGCCCAGATGCGAGGCAACCTGNTCNCCCATTAATAATGCATTAAGNACCCGGCTGTANCGCATCACGACTAACAAAGGTAAAAAGACGAACAGNAACAGCGCGAGNATTTCATTCCAGCGTCCNTGGGCCAGCGAGCCCATNGACCAGAANGTCATATCGCGTAACTGCTGATCATCGGCCATATACGTCAGCACNCCGGTNGCNGCCCCGGTTAATACGTTAATTGCCACACCGGCTAATAACAGCAGGGCNACCTGCGTCTGNCCATCGCGGGTACCTAAGCGATAAATCGCCAGNGTNACCAGCAAACCGCCGGCAAAAGCGGCTAANGGCAAGGCAAAGGGNCCGGTTAATTGCGCCCAGCCAGACAGCAGACTGTTGCTTAAAACAATCACNGCNACCGCCGCCAGCGCCGCACCGCTGGCAACACCGATTAAACCGGGATCCGCCAGCGGATTACGGAATACNCCCTGNGTNACGGTACCGGCCACCGCCAGTCCGGCACCNACTAATAANGCGATCANNACTCTTGGCANACGTAATTCCCNCACCACCCAGTCACTGGCACCGGCGATTTCANTNNCNGAGAAAATNCCGCGCAATGCCTGAACAATATCCGCCGTGGTCACAGCCATNGGCCCNACAGATAACGCCCAGAAAAAGCCNGCGCNAATNAACAGCANCAGAATGATTGCCAGGCGCTGTNGCGCAGATAATTTCGGCAATAANGGNTGCATCCGCTGAGTATCAGCATCAGCCAGTACGTCACCAGCGCTGCGATCGCCAGACATAANATCAGTCAGCCTGTGGATAAATTAATGCNGCNGCCTGCTCCAGTGCCTGCGGTAAACGCGGNCCAAAACTCAGCATCATGCCAACATCCACACCGTGNACGGCATCNTTCTGTGCTGCCGGTGTCATGGCCAGCGTGGTNTTTACGCTGTCNGACTGTTCAGCGCCCGTGTGTCCGACCAGAACAAAATCCGGCGCCGCCTGAACAGCACCTTCGGCACTGACCGGTTTATAACCGGCGTAATTCAGAACATTGCGCGCCCCCAGCAGAGACAACAGCGCATCNGCCCGGGTGCCCTGNCCGGCGGCCATCAGACCACGNCCACCGGCNCCTAACAGAAANANNGTNGCGGGCTGTTTATCCGCCGGTAACTGCGCCAGNACCTGCTGACTTTGCGCCGTTACCTGNACAGCAAGNGCNTCTCCCTGAGNNGACATATTCAGTGCATCAGCAACCTGACGGATTTTTTCNGCTACACCATCGACGCTGTCGGCNGTTTTAATTCTGACCACACGGACACCAGCNGCCTGTANCTGCTCAAAAACNCTTTCCGGCCCGGCATCCCGGCTGGCNATNACCAGTGATGGTTTTACTGACAGAATNCCTTCCGCNGACAGNTGGCGCATGTAACCAACCTGAGGCAGTTGCGTTGCGGCCTCNGGATAAACACTTGTCGTATCGACGGCAGCGAGNCGCTGCTCCGCACCAAGCTGATAAATAATTTCNGTTAATGCGCCATCAATACTGACCACATCGGCNGTTACGCCGGTATCCGATTGCTGGGCNAAGGCCGGCAATATCAGCAACGACAAAAGAACGGATAAAAACGCTTTCATACTCCGCTCCTTATACGGCAACTTTTTCATTNATGCCGAANCCCATTTCCAGGGTATGCACCAGCTCACGCCAGGCNGCCTGCTCACTGTCGCCGTTTTTACGNTCACCGAACAACAGCGCCAGTTGCTGGCCTTTGTCGTCAAACATTTCCAGNGACGTGACAATNCCGTCCACNGTGGGCTTACGTACGACCCATAAATGCGCAATCTGAGTGGTATCCGCATGCAGGTTAAANCCCGGGTCCAGTACATTAAACCAGGGACCGGTACGCTTCAGGTTGTCGAGCTGGCCNGTAAANATCTGTACCACNCCCGGACTGCCAACAAAGATCATNATCGACAGNTGCAGTTCAGCTGCCAGTGTCAGTGCCGCTTCAAAAGCACTGCTGTGTAATGGCCGCGCCAGNTCATCATCCACCGCCTGATAAGCCGGAATACGTTCGATCTGATGNTTTTTCAGCAAGGCCTGAAAATGATGAACGTCTTTCAGTTCACGCCAGCCTTTCTGCAGGGTTTCAATATCCGCATCCTGTGGCAATGCCATCAGCTTATTATCGTCCGCAGATTCTGTGGCTGTNCTGATGTGCGGAGCAGACTGATCNTCAGCCCGATNGCTGTCCACCAGCTGCTGNTACGCCTGCAGATCGGAATGTTCGCGCAGATAGATTTTATGNACAGCAACGCCGTCAGCGTTAAANAACTGCAGACTGCGGCGCATACCAGCCAGACTCTCTTCACAGACGGCATANCCGTAAACAAACTGNTTAAAGAAAATCCGCAGATCAATTTCNCCCAGTGCCAGCCCCATATGGCCGTGCAGGGTNAGGCCTTTATACTGCCCGGTTTTTTCATGCACCATGGCATCGTTGCGGGTTAATGCCATGACCTCACCGAGAGATTCAATCTGGGTCAGCAGCTTTTTAAAATCNCCCTGCAGGCGCACCACATGCTCGCCGGTNTGCAGTGCCAGTAATTCCAGTTCACTGCAACCCAGCTTCTGGGCGGCATTGCGGATACGTATGGAAGCGTCTTCCTTTTTCAGCGCCAGCCAGCGCTGCGCCAGAGTGTCTGTTCCGGATGTTTGTTCNGTCAGGGTATGTTCCNTATTCATAAGAATTCTCCGCTGCGATGTTTAATNAGNGTTTTCGTTCTGCGCTATACCNGACACGAGGCCAGAAAATAAGCCGGACACAAAGCCTGACAAGAAGCCGGGCACGAAATGCCNGAAACAGGCNGGCAAAGCGCAGAAGCCGTTAAATAAGCGTTATTCAGTTTCTGGCTGAACCTCAAAATCAAAGGTCCAGGTGGTCTGACTGGAAGCATCCGCTGCNTCNGCGTATTGCAGGGAAGACAGATGCATGCGTGCGTAGCTGNTGCCACTGCCTGAACGCAGCATCACGCCGTTTTCTGGTGCAGCAACCAGCATGTGCGCAGTACCGGCAACCGCACCGGTCGGGTCGTAGGAATAAAAACCGTATTCCAGCAGTCCGGGATAGGCACCCTGATAATCCGGATTAAGGCTGGAATATGCAGCATCNGTTGCCCATGCTGTGCGACTGCCCCACTCTGCCCAGCCNCTGGTATCGGTTAATGCTGCTTCCGCTGCGGCAATAACATCACNGTCGCTGAAGGCGGAAATAATGGCTGNNCCTTCTGCGTCATAAAATCCNNCNGGCTGTTGCGCAAANAANCTGCCTGCTGCTGAATCGCCGGAAATNCCGCTGTTGGTTTTTACGCTGTAACGGGAAAAGCCCAGCTGCCAGTTATCCGCNGACGGCTCNGCCACNGTNCTGCCGGAAATAAGATCGAAGTAAACCCANTCGCTGCTGGCATCCANAGTNACTTCCTGCACCNTGGTATCCGGATCGGCCGTTAATGCCGCTACGTTTACCCAACGNATNGTCGGGTAACCACTTTCAGAACCGGAAGCGCCGCCGTAGTAGCTGGTGATCTGCACGGCATAAACGTTATCGTCNCTGCTGTCGAANGCATTGGTGTTATCGGTGGTNACCAGAAAAACACTGTAATTGGATAACAGACGATGGGTTTCTGTGTATTCNAANACNGCCGAGCCNATGCTGTTATCACTGTTGGTGAAGGCGTTATCCAGGCTGTCTGCCAGATAAGCNCGGCTGTTCAGTGCATTACCTTCGTTATCCGTCATGCCGGTATTAAATGCCTGCAGNGTTTCCCAGCTGTAAGCAAACGGGCTGCCCAATGTGCCGCCACTGCCGTCCCCACTTTCACCACTGTTAGTAAAGAAAGACGGTGTACGCCCACCCATATCGAGGCGGATATCCCAGTCTTCGCCNCTGCAGCTGACTTCCGCATTGNTATTAAAATCAAAACACAGGCTGTCACCGGTCTGTGGCTGCACCACCCATTGTGCTGCGCTGGTGAACTGGTTGACCGANGTATCGATACCTGGNGATGANTCCTCNCNACTNTCATTATTACTGCCACTGCCAGCNTTNNTGTCAGNNGCTGATGAACTGCCGGAAGAACCGCCGCCACAGGCTGTCATCGTCAGNGCTGCNACNAATGGCAGACTCCATTTAAATACAGGTTTCATACTTTCCCCCTTACCTCTCGTTTATTGAATCTGGTTTATTGAATCTGGTTTATTGACTCTGATTTATTGATTGTGAGTAATTNGCTGTCAGTTATTTNTTAATNATTNAATTTTTAAATATTCAGTAATGAATACGCGTGCCGGCATAGACGAAGCGNCCTTCCACCGGACCAAAATCGGTGCCGTCNGTAAAATCCCGCTGACGGTCGGTNAGGTTGTCGATACCNCCGAACAGGGCAATNTTCTGGCTGGCCTGATAATTGAGTTTTAAATCCACCGTGGTCCACGCCGGTGACCAGGTATCGTCTTCGCTGTCAGATAATTCCCGTGACTGATAACGCACACGGGTGCTGATTTCCGTTGCTGCAGTCAGCTGCCAATCGAGTCCGAGGCGGGCAATATGTTGNGGGCGGCGGGTCAGTTCATCGCCTGTNTCGCNGTTTTCAGCATGGGTATAGGTGTGGCCAAGGTTNAGCTTCAGTTTGCTGCCCAACGGCTGGATCAATGCGGATTCGATGCCGTAAGTNCGGGCATTACTGATGTTTTCGTAGGTGTAAATGGCGAGGCCATCAACCACGGCAAANTTATCTTCATCGGTCTGGATCAGATCATCGATGTCGTTATAAAAAACATTGATGTCGACGATGGTATCCNCCGGGGTACGCAGCCAGATNCCACTCTGATAGCTGACNGAAGACTCCGGATCNAGATCCGGGTTGCCCAGCACCATGTATCCCAGNGAACTGTGATCGAAGGTGTAATAACGCTCTTTTAAATTNGGTACCCGATAACCCGTCCCCANACTGCTGCGCCAGACGGTTTCATAACCNCCCTGATTAAACAGGTCATAACGCAATGCCAGCTTGGGTGACAGNTANGAGCCAAAATCCGAGTCTTCCTGCAGGCGCAGGCCAAACACCAGTTCGCCTTTNGGTGAAAAGAAATAATCATCCTGAATATAAAATTCGTAATTCTGNCGNTCGGCGGAACCACTGCGGCCNATTTCCGCTTCACCATCGAGATACTGTTTCAGCTTTTCGTCACGGGCATCCAGCCCGANCTGCAACTGATGCTCTGTATTCAGCGGCATATCCAGCTGCAGCGATAACAGCCGGGTATCAAGATACATATCGCGGTTATCAAACGTGGCAGCAAACCCTTCGTTCTGCTTGGCNCTTTTNCTCTGATAATCTTCTGCCAGAATTTTTGTCGTCAGNCGCGCNNTGCCAAACTGCCAGCCNCTCATCAGAGTCAGNCGGTCGCGCTGAATGTCTTCATANTTATTCGGATAACGGTCGACAATTTCCGGCGCCAGCCATTGCACGTCTTTTTCGTCAAAGCGCTGCACGCTGGCACTGAGGTAATTCTGCGGCGCGGATGGCGCACGCCAGCGNAACTGAGCTTCGTACTGGGAGCGTTTGCTTTCATCACCCTGGCGCACCCAGTTGTCGTGGTCNGCATCAAAGCCTTTGTNGTCACGCACATCCGCCGACAAGCGCCCGCTCCAGGCNCCGCGNCCGCCTTCAATATCAGCACCGATATGATTACGCGCAATATCGCNGGAGCGGCCACTGATATTCTGCCCGCCGTAAGAGCCCAGATCATAAGTCAGGGAACCACGCACTCCGTTTTCCGGCGCNCGGGTGATGACGTTAATAACGCCGCCCATNGCNGAAGAACCGTACTGCGCCGANGCNGCNCCTTTCACCACTTCGATGCGTTCAACATCCACCAGCGCCAGCTGACTCAGATCGACCGTGGATCCGGTACTGGTCGCCAGTGGCAAGCCGTCCACCAGCACCAGNACCTGATCGCTGGTCATGCCCTGCAGCACNGCTTCATAGCCGGATTTGCCNTGAATACGGCGCAGCTGCAGGCCGGGCACATTCTGCAGNGCTTCNGTCAGGGANCGGGCATGGGTTTTATTCAGTTCAGCNGCGCTGATGACTTCAGCACGNACCGGGGCATCGGACANCAGNNGCTCGGTACGCGACGCCGTTACCACCACAGGATCCAGTTCGGAATNGCCTGCGCTNGTGTGANTATCTGCTGNGCCTTTCTGACTATCCGCCGNGCCTGCCTGATCACTCGCNGCNCCTGCCTGAGCACTCGCCGCGCCTGCCTGACCACTCGCCGCGCCTGCCTGANCACTCGCCGCGGCGCTGACACTGGTGAATACGCCAGCNGCGGCNATTAACCCACATAGCACAGTGTTTGTCTGAATCCGTACCGGCACGCTGCCACCTCGTCTGTTGCGGAAGTTCTNNTCCGATGAGGNGGNGGATTCTTACTGTTATTCNTATTAAATGCAAATCTTTATCATTTAGATTTACGATAATATACAAATCATGGCATTTAAGTCAGGTATTGCTNCGCCAGTCACAGCACCCGCTGCAACCAGGTCTGCAGAAATTCCACACACACCCGCAGCCGCGCAGACTGAGATAANCNCTGCGGATAGACNGCCCAGATATTGGCGCTCTGGGAGTACTGTGGCAGCACCTGGANCAACCGGCCGGACTGCAGGTGCGGNCTGGCATCCCACTGCGAACGCAGAATAATGCCGCAATGGTCCAGCGCCCACTGCATAACGATTTCCCCGTTATTGGATGACAGTGGCCCCCGNACTTTCACGGTTTCGNCCTGCCCGTCATGCTCCAGCGCCCACAGCCCGAACACATTATTNTTCTCTTTGAGTACCAGGCACTGATGCTGGCTGAGGTCTGCCAGCGTCTGNGGCGTGCCGTGCTTCTGCAGGTAATCNGGTGAAGCACAGAGGATGCGCTGATTGGCGATTAAAAGACGGGAAATATGCTGGGGCGGCAGCTCATCGCCGACATGAATTTCCAGATCNATGCCTTCTTCTGTGATATCCACCAGCCGGTCNGTGACTTCCAGGCGGATTTCCAGCTGCGGATATTGTTGCGACAAGGCAGACACCGCCGGTGCCAGGTAGCTGCGGCCAAAACCCGCGGATGAGCAGATCAGCATGCGNCCNTTGGGCGACACCCGCGCATCCGANAGATCNTCCTGCATATCGCGCAGACTGTTNAGCACCTGAGTGGCCCAGGGCAACACCCGCTCACCGTCNGCTGTGAGCTTCAGCGAACGGGTGGAACGCTGCAGCAATCTGCAGCNCAGCGTACTCTCCAGGGTTTGTATCCGCTTACTGACNTAAGCCGGCGACTGGCCCAGCTGCCGTGCTGCGGCGGCAAAACTCTGCTCGCGCACCACCGTNAGNAAGACCTGCAGGTCCNGCGGNAAAGGATATTCGCTACGATTCGTAAATTCAGNATTCATAGTAAGCCGGTATTAAACACAGAATCATCAGAATACACTGCCTGCCATTACTCTGATCATCTTTTTAAACCGTGCCNGCACCTTTGTTCATTCCTGAGAATTTGCCATGACCAGCCTCAGCGCTGCCCTGTTTCCGGTAATTGCCGCAATATGCCTCGGCGGCCTGCTCGGCCGCACCACCGATCTGTTCAAAGGCCCGGCGTTATCTGGGCTGGTNAGCACTGTGGGNATTCCCGCTCTGCTGCTGCATTCCATTCTGGCCATCAATATGGATCTGAGTCTGATGGCCGATCTGATAGTCATTACCCTGCTGTACGTCGTNCTGATGACAGGGGCGACCATCGTTATGCTCAGGTTCTGCCCGGGNGTAACCCGTATCCGCAGNTATCTGCCGGCGCTGGTGAATCCGAATACCGGCAATATGGGCGTGCCCGTGTGNTTTGCCTTATTCGGNCAGGAATCTGTGGCGCTGGCATTGGTGATTTCGTCAGTGATTCAGGTCAGCCACTTTACCCTCGGCGTTGGCTGTTTATCCGGNGATTACACAGTGAAAGCCCTGTGCCGTAATGGCCCNGTGCTGGCACTGATCTGCGGTGCCCTGTTGTTGGCAGCCGATGTCAGTGTGCCGGTGCCGGTGNTGAACACGCTGGATATGCTCGGTGCTATTACCGTTCCGGTGATGCTGATGCAGCTTGGCAGCTCGGTATTTAATCTCAAAGCGGAAGGCGCCCGGCATATTCTGCGGCCGCTGCTGTTGTCCATCTGGCGCCCGCTGGCGGGATTATTTATCGCCTGGCTGGCATTGATCATCTGGCCGTTTTCTCCGCCNCTCAGTGATCTGCAGGCAAAGGTATTTCTGGTGCAGGGTGCCATGCCGGTGGCTGTGCTNAGTTATGTACTGGCGGTGAAATACGGTGCCGGGCAAGAGNACAGCCCGCAACAGGANATTGCCATAATGATACTNTCGTCCCTGATTTTTTCNTTNGNNCTTGTCGCTGTGGCTCACACTCTGGGAGTTTTCTGATTGTAAGCACNGCCTGGTTACCTTTAATTTTGTATAGATAGGTCATNCCCGGTTGTTGCCGGCAGAATGCCAACTACTATTAAGCTAACCTGACAGAAAATATAGGCCGGCATACCCGGCCATAATCAACTGCAGGCGGCGCTGAAAAGCGTAAGAGAATAATGAAAGCACAACGGAATAAAGCGCATAACAACAATAAAAGACAAGACCAACGGGAGAGCTATATGCAGCATCTCGAATTACGCGTACCACCTGTGGTTCAGGTAGCTCTGGCTGCCATGCTGATCTGGATCAGTGGCCTGCAGGCCGATATTACTGAAATCACACTGCCCGCCGCGTCAGCCGTCGCCATTATGCTGATTGCCGCCGGAGCGACTTTTGCTTTTTCCGGTGTTATGGAATTCCGTCGCCATAACACCACAGTAGACCCCCGCTATCCGGACAAAACCTCGCAGCTGGTAAACAGTGGTGTGTACCAGCTGACCCGCAATCCTATGTATCTGGGATTTGCTCTGGCGCTGTTAGGCTGGAGTTACTGGCAGGAAAATATCGCCAGCTTTATCTGGCTGCCATTGTTTGTGGTGTATATGAACCGCTTTCAGATTCAGGCAGAAGAAAGCTTTATGGAAGAAAAATTCGGTCAGAGTTATCGCGAGTACTGTCTGCGGGTGCGGCGCTGGATCTGAGTTTTTGTTCTTTCAGGACTAACCGATAACCAACAAAAATCAGGCGCCNTTATNCGGCGCCTGTTTTTTGNACTATTANNCACTAATTAACCGCTGCTNANTCNGCTACTTAACGACNTTAACCAGATANCGGTCTGTCCTGCCTTTAACCCGATCATCAAACACGTTCAGCAGATGAGTATCCGCNGCACTGGCGTACATAGCAGAGACCTCTGCCTGTTTAAAACCGGCTTTCTTCAGCAGATCTTCAATAATTACCGGCTGAATACGGTGCAGTGCCGCATTGTCCTGCCCTTTCACACCTATATGGTCTGCCACAGCAAAGACAGCGCCCGGCTTCATTGCCTTGTACACACTGGCGAGAATTTCCAGCGTGCCCTGCTCACCCACCGAATGATAGTAGTCATGAATGTTGTAGCCCCAGAAAACCATGTCCAGAGTATTTTCCAGCGNGATCTCATCCATCTCCCAGATCACGGCTTCTACATTGCTGAGTTTGTCGTTTTCAATCCGGCTGTACAGCTGAGCGATGATTTTACCACCGGCCATATCCACCAGATGCTGGTTATTCTGAGCATACACTTTGCCGCTTTCACCAACAGCTGCGGACAGAACTTCGGTGCTGTAGCCAGAGCCTGCGCCCATATCCATCACCGTCATCCCTGGTTCAACAGCAAGAAATTCTGTCATTTCAACGGGCAGACGACTCTTATCTTTTTCAGTTTCATCCTGATGGTAAGGTGCCTGTAATAACGATTTAACATTGCTCACCGCCTGAGCAACGGCTTTATCGTCAGCATAGGAAGCAACAGAGAATGCGGCACCAAACAGCAGAGCCGCAACAGCAGGAACAGAGCGCAGAACAGGTTTCATAATTCATTTCAGCCGCGGAGAATTCAGCGATAATTCTATCAGCCTGATTTTACCTGCCCACAGGCAAAGGCCAGGAATAGCCGGAATTTACTCATCTATACATACAACCTCCCACACGTTCCAACACACGCTCCAACACACGCTCCGCCACACAGCCCAGCCCACACACACCACACACCCACAAGGGGCAGGGGCAGGGGCAGGCACATGCACACTCACATTATCATCCTCAATCTTCATTCCGGCGGTGGGATAGAATCATGCAGGNATGTATTTACGCCCACCTCAGGGATAATTAATTCCATCAAATGGCCAGAGAAATATCAGCGATACTTGCGCTGAAAATACCGGCAAACGGAAGCTGAAAGAGGNTAAAGCGGACCTTTACGTAGGTATTTTTGACATTGAAACAAAGCACTAATGAATCTAGAATAATTAACAGTAATANTTACAGTCATACNCAATNTTAGGTAGTTTCTTTCATTAAAAGGACATTGTTTAATTGTTTTACCGAACGGTCTGAAAAGGAAATTCATACCGTGAAGATAGTGACATCAACCCTCAATATCCCCTCACCACTAAAACCAAAGATGAAAAATAGCCGCAGTTTTACCAGAAAATGTTGTACTGGATTAACGGTACTTGCATTAACCGCAGGCAGTGTTTGCGCATCAGCAGAGCTGGCAACAACGCTTATGCTGGTCAGCAAAGACTCACCAAGTGATCATTCCTCCGCTCAGCTGTATTTCCAGCCTCAGGTTACCGATATTGAAAGCTGTTATCAGGATGTACAGCACGGTCGCCAGGGCGACTGGAAATTCTATCAGCCACCTGCTGAACAAGCCGGAGAGCTGAGAACATACCGCTGTGTTTACACAGAAGATGCCGCCAGCATCAGCAACCGTAAACTGGATTCAACACAGATGTTTATGGTCGTTATTGAAGATAACGTGGCCAGTTTTACCGAAGCCGGCAGCTATCGCGAATGTCTGATGATGATGCGTTCGCAAACCAACACGGCGCAGAATATTTTCTGTGCTGAAAGCAGCCAGCCATTAGCCAGCGCGGATTAATGCACTGACGATACAGACAGATATGCCCCTGAATAGCTACTCATGAATACCTATCCGGGGGCATATTTCTGATCCATAAAAGGCGGTATATGTTTATACCGCCTTTTTATTTTTCTTTTCCCGGAGCCGCCAATGCACACTGACAGTCTGTACGCCAGCACACGCCGTTATCAACTCAGTGCTCCACAGCTGCAGCAGGACATTCATTGTGATGTCGCCATTATCGGTTCCGGCATGACGGGAATAAGCGCTGCACTTGAGCTGGCTGAGTGTGGTTATAACGTTGCCGTACTGGAAGCAGAAGAGCTGGCCTGGGGCNCATCCGGGCGTTCCGGTGGACAAATCATTGCCGGTGCCGGAGAAGATGGCGCCAGCATGCTGCGCTTATTGGGTAAAGACGACGCCCGCGCCGCCTTTCAGTTGTCGCTGGAAGCCATCGAACTGATCCGTGAGCGGGTAAAAAAATACAGCATCGACTGTGATTTAAAATCCGGCCAGATGGAAGTCGCCGCACGACCAAAACACATGCCTCATCTGCGCNACGCGGCAGAACTGATGCAGAATGAATTNGGCTACGATATTCAGATTCTGAATGCAGAGCANAGCGCCGAAAAAACCGGNTCNGACCNNTATCANGGNGCTNTNTTTGATGCCAACGGNGGCCACCTGCACCCGATGAATTACACACTGGGTCTGGCCAAAGCGGCGCAAAGTCACGGCGCTCAGTTGTTTGAACACAGTGCAGTTACCCACATTGAATACGGCAATAAAGTAAAACTGAGCACAGCAAAAGGGTCAGTAACCAGTGATTTTCTGGTGATCGCCGCCAACGCTTATCTGGGCAAACTGGTACCGGCCATCAGCCGTTATATGATGCCGGTGGGCAGTTATATCTGCGCCACACAGCCTTTGGATGAATCCATTCTGCCGGCCGATTGCGCGGTATTCGACAGCCGCAATCTGTTCAGCTATTTCCGTAAAGACGGTGAAGGTCGTCTGCTGTGGGGCGGACGCACCGGACTGACCGATGCCTACCCGAAAAACCTCGAAGCGGTTATGCACAAGCGTATGACAGCGATTTACCCACAACTGGCTGGTGTAAAATTCNAAAAATCCTGGGGTGGGAATGTATCCACGACGGTACACCGCATGCCGCATTTTGGCCGCCTGCAGNCCAATGTNTACTTTGCTCAGGGCTATTCCGGTCACGGTGTAGCCATGTCAGGGATGGGGGGCGCGACCATTGCCCGTGCCATTGCCGGTCAGGCCGAAAAATTTGATCTGCTCAGCCGCTTTCCGGTACAGGCGTTGCCAGATAATAAGCTGGCGCATTCCATTGGTCTCGCGGCAGCGCTGATGTATTTCCGTATCCGCGACGCTCTGGGCTGAGTATTTATTTGCAGTTGACCCAGTTCTTTCTCAGTTTCTGTTCAGTCCTGCGTGGAATCGGCAATACCGTAAAGCACCAGGGCGGTNGTTGCGCGCACATTGACGCGGTGCGCTTCCCAGTCCAGCGGCTCATCGCGGATCAGGCGATTGAGCTGCAGATGGGAATAATCATTTAGCATAAAGGCAGCCGTATGCAGGTCCGCGCCCTGGCGGATCATGCNGTGCTGCTGCATTTCCGTGAGAAACTCAACGATATCTTCCACCAGCTTTTCGTTCATTTTCAGATAGGTCGCTGGCAATTCACTGCGCGGACTGAACAGAATCAACGGCAGGATCTCGCGCCATAACNCCACCGGCATAACCTCCAGCTCGCTGACCGTAATCGCTTCTTCCAGCAGACACATGGCGTCCAGTGGATCGCCGCTGAAGTCAACTTCAGCACGGGCACGGTCCAGCGCCTGACGGTCTGCATTCTTCAGAAACTCAAACAGAATCGCCTGCTTGGACGGGAAATACTTAAACACCGTAGGCACAGATACCCCTGAGCTGGAGGCAATGTCTTCCATACGGGTCTGCTGAAAGCCTTTGCTTTCAAACAGGGCGATGGCCGCCTCAGCAATAGCCTGNCGGCGCTGTTCTTTCTGTTGCTCTCTGAGTCCGGCCACTGCGGCTCCTTAAAATGTGTTCTTTAAAAACGGTCTGTAGCCGCCACTATTCTGCCCATTTCTGACAATCTTTTCATCTGTTAAAAGTTTTATTGATTAAACCTTTTAAGTCATTTAACTTAATTCCATCGATATGGAGAACATCATGCAACCTGTTATGCCGCACCCACTCAGCCACCTGCCAGTGCAGCGCGACTACCTGTCCGCTGAAGAACTCGCTGACATCAGCGCGACCTACGCTCAGGTACGGNCCAACCCAGCCTGCTTCGACACACCAGAGCTGATGCAGGGCTTCCCGCCAGNCCCTGAGCAGATCGTGAATTGGGGTAACTGGATGACTCCACCCTTCAACCGTTGGGCCTATCCCAACATCGAGCGTATCCGCCCTATGGTGCCGGTACGTCGTGGCAAACTGCCGCCGTCANCACTGCCGNTNAAAGCAGATGCACAAAACATTAACACCATTCGTTTCGACAGCGTGTGCGGTGANGAAGTCAGCGTTGCCGAACATCTGGCGGCCAGCCGCTGTGACAGTTTTATCGTGCTGCAGCGCGGTGAAGTTCTGCTGGAAAGTTACTTCAACGGCCAGCAGCCGGAAGACCGTCACATTATGTTCTCAGTGACCAAATCACTGATCGGCGTTATCGCCGAGCAGGTCATTGCAGAAGGAAAAATGAAAGAAGACACACTGGCCGGCGATATCATTCCTGAACTGGCCGGCAGTGCTTACGCCGATGCTACCGTACGTGAAGTCATGGATATGGCAGTAGGCATCAGTTACACCGAGAAGTACGACGATCCGGATTCCGAAAGCTCAATATTCGGTTATGCCTGTGGTTTTTTACCGGCACCGGAGCAGTACCGCCATCTGGCGTCTCTGTATGATTTTCTGCCAACCCTGAAAAAACGCGGTGAACACGGCGGGCTGTTCCANTANGTGACNGCCACCACCGAAGTNCTGGCCTGGCTGGTTGAACGCTCNACCAATATNTCCTGNGCCGAACATCTGGGCAAAGTGTTTGCTGAACTGGGCTGCGAACAGGANGGTTTATTTANTGCCGATCCCAAAGGCCGCAACGTCACCGGTGCNGGCTCCGCCTGGACNCTGCGAGACCTCGCCCGCTTTGCACAGCTGCTGCTGAATAAAGGCAAACTCGATGGCAAACAGTTGCTGGCAGACGGGGTGGTTGATGCNATTGCTCAAGGTGCCGACCCAGCCATTTATGCCGCTAATACCGACTTTTCAGCCTGGCTGCCGGACTTCTCTTACCGCAGTCAGTGGTANGTATTAAACAAAGATACGCAGGCCATGATGGCGTGCGGAATCTGCGGCCANTACATCTACATCGACTTTCCATCTCAGGTGGTGATTGTGCGTCAGGCCTCNTTGCCGGANGCNACNCCNGCGCTGGATTTTGATACNCCAAATATGTTCCGCCAGATCGTGGCAACACTGAANAAGTAACTATCCAATAAAAGCCGGTTTAAACCGGCTCATAATAACGACAGANACCGGGCGAATACCTGCGCCAAACGGAANTTAGCCGGCAATATACTGTGTATTGCCACTATTAATTTAGCGGAGGAAATCATGCTTAAAAAATTATTATACGTTCCGGTTCTTACTGTATCAGCTCAAATGGCTATTGCAGGGGAAACGTCAACCGAAAACGGATTCAGTATCACCCCGACACTGGGTGCGGGCTTCGCCCACCTGCGTACTGAAAACCCGANTTTTTCAGCAAACGCTGACGACATGAATTACACCGAGATGTACATAAAACCNGGGGCAATCGTTGATTACAGTTTCANCAGTGATTTAAATGTTTTTGCCGGTGGCAGTTTTGTTTCCGCCAAAACAACTGGCGATGGTGACCCTGGTTTCTACACTGAAGGCGGCGATGGCCGCACCGACCTCGATGAGTTGTATGCCGGTATCCGTTCCGGCAACTGGACGCTGAGCGCCGGCCGTCAGAACTATATGATCGGCACAGGTTTTATTGTTATGGACGGTGATCTGGATATGGGAGATGACGGTGCCTACTGGACAGCACCGCGCACAGCATTCAAGGCCTCAGGAGTATTAGCTTACGACAGCGACGCTTTTAGCGCTCAGGTATTTTCTCTTGGCACAGACCGGGACATTGGCTCTTACCGACTGACCGGTATAAATATTGATTATCCTGCAGCTGGCGGCGCCTTTGGCGCGATGATCACCAAAGTAAAATCCGGGGTTTCCGCTGACGAAACCTTTGTGCCTAAAAATGGCATGGTNATTTATAACCTGCGCGCATTGGATGTTACGATTCCCGGTACAGAAAACCTGAAATATTCCGGTGAATACGCTCTGCAACAAGGCGAAGGAGATGGCATAAAGTATGANGCCAGTGCCTGGTACAGNAAATTCACCTACAGTTTCGCCGACACGAGCCTGACACCTTCCCTGAGCTATCGCTACGTGTATTACTCCGGTGACGACGACCTGAGCGATGACACCCGCAAAGACTGGGACCCGACCAGCAAAGGCTACATCGACTGGGGCACCTGGCTGGTAGGCGAAATTGCCGGAAGCTACTTAATTTACAACAGCAACCAGATTACTCAAACCGTACAGGCAACCGCCTCTCTTCTGCCGAANGTTATTATCGGCGCGCTTTATAACAAATTCACTCTGGATGAAAAAAACCATCTGGGCGTTCCGGTCAACAGCAAGGATTTCGCTGCTGAAACCAACATCTATGTGGACTGGTACCCGAACCAGAAAACCTATGTTTCTCTTGTTTATGCGCTGACACAACCGGGAAAAGCAGCAGAAGAATTTTATGGCGACGATGCTGACTTCAGTGCGCTGGAGCTATATGCAACCTATCGCTATTAAAAATACNCTTTTAAAACCTTGAGGAAAGACCAATGAAAGCTCTTTTATTCGCTGCAGCACTGACCGCCAGTACTGCAAGCATGGCCGAAGAACTGCGTATCTTTAACTGGCTTGAGTATATTCCGGATGAAGTTATTCANCAGTTTGAAGAAGAATATGACGCCAAGGTTATTTACGACACGTACGATGCTGCAGAAAAAATGGAAACCCAGATGCTGACCGGTGCCTCCGGTTACGATCTGGTATTTCCTGGCAGCTCGAACCTGGGTCGTCTGATTGATTCCGGCGCTCTGGAAAAAGTCGATACCAGCAAGCTGACAAATATCGGCAATATTGAACCCGAGTTTATGCAGATNCTGCGTGACATCGGCGACAAAGACAATCAGTACGCAGTGCCTTACCTTTGGGGGACTAACATCATTGGCTACAACCAGGCTCAGGTAAAAGCTGCAACCGGTAAAGATGCACTGACCAGCTGGGACGATATTTTTTCCGTTGAGTCGATGAAAGCTCTGGAGCAGTGCGGTGTTGCCATGATGGACTCACCAACCGAAATCATGCCATTAATTCTGTTTCATCTTGGCCTGGACCCGTACAGCACCAAAGCGGCTGATTACAAAAAAGCGGAAGAATTTATGGCAGAACTGCGTCCGTATATCCGCTACTTCAACAGCAGTCAGTTTGTGGAAGATCTGGCCAACGGTGAGATCTGTGCTGTCATCGGCTGGTCCGGCAGTCTNTTTATTGCACANAGCATTGCCAAAGGCACCAATAACGGTAATGACATTCGNATGGNNATGCCGGAAGAAGGCACCATGGTGTGGTTCGACAATATGGCCATCCCGAAAGGTGCGCCACACAAAGAACTGGCAGAGAAGTTTATTAACTTTATCCTGCGCCCGGAAGTGATTGCCATTGCCAGTAACAGCATTGGTTACGCCAACCCGAACAGCAAAGCAACACCTCTGGTAAATNAAGAAATCAAAAGTAACCCGGCGATGTATATCCCTGAAGAAGACATGAAAAAGCTCTTTGCCCAGGAGTCTCTNTCACTGCGTACNGAGAAAATCCGCACCCGNGCCTGGACAAACATTAAAACCAACCGCTGATTTTTGTTTTAAACCTTTTCCGTTCACAGGTATTCGTTCATTTTGAACAGGGAGCTTCGGCTCCCTTTTTTTCTCNTTTTTTGCTNNCTTNTTATATCTGCTTTATAAATAAAAGNGGAAGCAAGCAGGCTATNCCACCAGCTCGTAGATATGAATGATGACATTCTCTGCGGATGGATANCTGACCACACCGGTAAAAACGCAATTATTCAGCCATGCCATTTCNCCCTNCCCAGCGGTAAACTCTGGCGTACAGCGGCTCTGATAAGTACCTTCAGGCAATGGCCACACGCCATCCGCNTCCAGNGCTNTNCCCTGTTCGNTACTGACGTAAAGTCCGCGGTTATGAATATTAAACACCTGNCCCTGTGCNGTCTTCAGACTNTACATAGCATTCAGTACACCAACGCCATCCGGNCGCTCGAGGAAATAGTCNGCNCCNCCGGCCATAACCTCACCATGNNTTTCCTTACCNGCCGGATCTNTGGCTATAAANGATCCGCCACCGATAACGTAATTTGAGCNCTGCCCCTGNGGAGTGGTACCGCAATCTGTCACGGAGGAGATCNGCGCATCAATCACCATACGNAGTACAGGTTTTGGCAGCAGATCAGAAGAAAAATCAGACCAGTTCATAAAGAAAATACCGTTAAATATTGAGCCCTGAATTATACCGTCAGGTCGATTTTTTTCGGAGAATAATCTGGAATAGCGGAGATATATCAGTCGCAAAAGCGTTCACGATATTCCATTGGCGACACTCCGACTCTTTTGCGGAATAAACGCCGGAAAGAATTCACATCCTCATAGCCCACATCAAAAGTAATGCTGCTTATCGGCCTGCGGGTGGACTCCAACAGATATTTGGCTCTCTCAAGACGTATATTCTGAAGATATGANATTGGNGTTTGATCAGTCGCTTCTTTAAATCGACGTTTAAAATTGCGCACACCAAAACCAAACTTAGCGGCAACATCATCAATTGTCACAGGTCCGCTAAAATTCTGCTCAAGCCATTGCTGTACCCTCCGTATCTGCTCATCTCCATGGTTTTTTGGCNTAGTCCACATCACATACGGTGACTGTTTTGGTCTGACGTGATCAATCAACAGATAGCGGCTGCAGGTGTGAGCCAATTCCGCTGAGCCAAAGCGACGAACAAGGTGCAACAGAAGATCCAGCGCAGCGGTGGCTCCTCCGCCCGACACCAGCTGTCCGGTATCGCACAGAATCTGGCTCTCATCCAGATTCACCCCGGGATAGCGCTTGCGGAATAAGTCGGCAAACGCCCAGTGTGTCGTTGCTTCAACACCATTCAACAAACCACTCTCCGCCAACAGAAAGGACCCGTTGCACATACTAGCAATAACACTACCCTGACCGTGCTGTTGTTGCAGAAATCCGGCATAGGCAACCAATTCCGGCATAACATCACGCAGAGAAAACAAAAAACCCGGAATCAGAATCAGATCTGTATCCGCGACATCCTGTATCGATTTATCCACCGCCAGCATCAGACCGGCTGAGGTTTTAACCGGCTGACCATCCAGCGAGACAAGTTGAATTGCAAACAATGGCTCAGCTGCCTGATCGCTCTCACTAAACAGATTTGCGGCGTACAGTATTTCCTGCGCCAGGGTGACACTGGCGGCAGAACATAGTGGACTGACAAGAATACTGACCTGCACAGAAGTTACCTTAATTTGCACAAATGACATATTTAAAGTCATTTATGCACATTTCTATCGGCGTCCGCAACAGCGACAATACCGGCTGCTACCAACCCCCTCAAAGGAGTACCTATGAACCTATGGTTCCGACTGATCTTTATGCTGCTGCGCCGCCCATGGAAAAAGCCCGCGGGTGGCATGGAAACCACGGTTATCTCAATGCGGGTCTGGCCGAATGATCTGGATATCAACCGCCATGTTACCAATGGCCGCTACTTCACCATGGCCGATGTCGGTCGTATGGATTACGTGCTGCGTAGTGGTGCCATTAAGGTCGCCCTGAAGCACAAGTCTTTTCCCATTGTTGGTGATGTATGGGGGAAATTCCGCCGTGAACTGAAGCTGTTTGAGACATTCGAAATTCACAGCCGTATGCTCGGTTGGGATGAAAAATGGGTGTTTATGGAACACAGGTTTGTCAGCAAACAACGAGTAGTGGGCACCGTTATCATGCGTGGGCTGTTCCGCTCAGCTAAAGGGCTGATCGACCCGCAGGAGTTTATCCGCGAAATGGGGCTGGAGCCGCAATCCCCGGCATTACCGGACTGGCTGAGCAACTGGTCAGACAGCTGCGATAAACTCAGCAGCGCACTGCGCGACGAAGAGTTTTCGCCCGCAGATATGCAACAGAATACATAGTGCAAAATCCGATAAAAAAACGGCCCTGAGCTTCCTGCCCGGGCCGTTTTTTATACTTCAGGGTACTGTTTTCAGCGCTTTAGCAGCGCCTTAATTACGGATTAGTTACGGATCATATAATCGAAGGCACCCAGTGCCGCAGTGGCACCTGAACCCATGGAAATAATGATCTGTTTGTACGCCGCTGTGGTTACGTCACCGGCCGCGAACACACCAGGAATGCTGGTCTGGCCGTGGTTGTCGATAACGATCTCACCGCGTGGCGTTAATTCCAGAGTACCTTTCAGGAACTCGGTGTTTGGCACCAGACCAATCTGTACAAAGATACCGGCCACATCCAGAGATGTCATCTCTTCGGTTTTACGGTCTTTGTAGGTCAGACTGGTGACTTTACCGTTGTCACCCACCACTTCGGTGGTCTGCGCTTCTTTGATAATGGTGACGTTGCCCATGGATTCGGCTTTTTTCACCAGTACCGCATCGGCACGCAGTGTGTCAGCGAATTCCAGCACGGTCACTTTATCCACGATACCAGCCAGGTCGATCGCAGCTTCGATACCTGAGTTACCACCACCGATCACAGCCACAGGTTTGCCTTTAAACAGCGGGCCGTCACAGTGTGGGCAGTAGGTTACACCCTTGGTACGGTACTCGGTTTCACCCGGTACATTCATATCTCTCCAGCGTGCGCCGGTAGCCAGAATCACGGTTTTACTTTTCAGCACAGCGCCATTGGACAGCTCAACTTCTTTCAGGCCGTCGCTGCCTTCACGCAGTGCCACGGCTTTCTGGCTGTTCATAATATCCACGTCGTACTGTTTAACGTGTTCTTCCAGCGCGGCTGCCAGCTGTGGGCCCTGGGTTTCTTTCACTGAGATAAAGTTCTCAATGGAAAGTGTATCCAGCACCTGACCGCCGAAGCGCTCTGCCACGATACCGGTACGGATACCTTTACGCGCCGCGTAAATTGCCGCGGATGCGCCGGCAGGGCCACCGCCAACCACCAGCACGTCGTAGGCTTCTTTACCGGCCAGTGCTGCTGCGGCTTTGGCGTCTGCATCGTCATCAACCTTGTGCAGAATGTCCGCCAGAGTCATACGGCCACTGCCGATTTCTTCACCGTTCAGGTACAGAGTCGGTACCGCCATGATGCCTTTTTCTTCCACTTCTTTCGGGAAGACACCACCGTCAATCATGGTGGCAGTCACATTCGGATTCAGAATTGCCATCAGGTTAATGGCCTGAACCACATCAGGACAGTTGTGGCACGACAGCGACACATACACTTCAAAGTTCAGTTCTTTGGTCAGCGCTGCGGCTTCATCCTGCAGGTTCTGTTCTTCTTTGGATGGGTAACCACCCGCCTGCAACAGAGCCAGTACCAGTGAGGTGAACTCATGACCCATTGGAATACCGGCGAAGGTTACACGGGCTTTTTCACCCTGTGGTGCCACTTCCATACGTGGAACACGGCCACCGTCAGCACCGGTTACGGTCAGAGAAATCTTATCGTTCAGCGAATCAATTTCCTGTGCCAGTTCAACCAGTTCTTTTGCTTTCGGAGAATCATCAGATGCTACGGTCAACGCAATCGGATTAACGAGACGTTGCAGGTAGGCATCCAGCTGTTGTTTCATATTTGCGTCGAGCATGATGAGATCCTTTTTCGTGATGTCAGCGCCGGTCTTTGTTCAGCGCTGCTCTATTCAACTTGTGTAATTATATTAGCCAGACCAGCCATATAATTAAAATCAATCCTTTCTAATAAAACGATAGCCGTTAACTAACACACTTTATTAGCCAACACCTATCAGAAGACGTGGCCACCAGCATAAAGCAGTGACCCGGCAGAATACTGACCTGAGTCAGAGCACGCACTTTATGCACAGCCAGGGTGTGCACTGCGGACAATAAAAAGCCCCGACAGAGCGGGGCTTTTTAATCAGGCTTAAAGCCCTTGGTTTCGCGTTCACTTCTGCTTCTGCCATTAACGGTAAGAGAAGCGTTGGCGAGGCCGCTATCTGCATCGTCTCTTAAAAAGAAACCTCAGACAGCGCTGGCACAGACTGTGGGATGAAATGCGCGGCGCGGTTTAAGTGAGAGCCCGAGACATACCAGGTTGGTAGGCGACGGGCCGAACGAAAACCGCAACAAAGCAGTTCGCCCACAGACGACCATTATTCATCTGGCAACGCCAGAGAGATGGAGCACAAGGCGTTTTTAAGCGAGAACCCAAGGCATACCAGATTGGTAGACGAAGGGTCGAGCGCAAAAACAACGCAGTGATCCGCTCTCTGGATAAGCCAGATTAGATTTTGCCAACCAGGTCGAGTGATGGAGCCAGAGTCGCTTCACCTTCTTTCCATTTAGCTGGGCAAACTTCACCTGGGTGAGTAGCAACGTACTGAGCTGCTTTCACTTTACGCAGCAGGTCTTCTGCGTCACGGCCGATACCTTCAGCAGTGATTTCCATCGCCTGGATGATACCTTCTGGGTCTACCAGGAAAGTAGCACGGTCTGCCAGGCCCTGGCCTTCACGCATTACACCGAAGTTGTTGGTGATGGTGCCAGTCTGGTCGCCCAGCATGTAGTAGTTGATTTTACCGATGGTGTCGGAGCTGTCGTGCCATGCTTTGTGGCAGAAGTGAGTATCGGTAGATACTGAGTATACTTCTACGCCCAGTTTCTGCAGTTCTTCGTATTTGTCAGCCAGGTCGCCCAGCTCAGTAGGACATACGAAAGTGAAGTCTGCTGGGTAAAAGAAGAAGACAGCCCACTTACCTTTAACGTCTGCTTCGGTTACTTCGACAAATTCGCCCTGTTTGAAGGCAGTCGTTGCGAAAGGTTTAATTTCTGTGTTGATCATGGTCATGCTCCATTTGATTCAATGTTTAGCGAACGGTCTTCATAGTAAGGCCATTGAGTGACAGTTTTAAATTGATCTTTTATAAGACCATCATAAAAATTGGCTATGGCCTTTTGATGAACTAATAGTCAACTTTTCCCTCAAACATTGCAAGGTTATATCTTTCAGGCACAAAAAAACCCGCTCTTGGCGCAATGCTGTTCACTTAAGACTTGAAGCTTGGTGGACAGCAACTGAAAATCCGGACAAGTTCTCTTGTCCGGATTTTTTTGTGTCTA
>PAJK01000102.1 GCA_002706025.1 Oceanospirillaceae bacterium | reverse complement strand
CCGGAGATTACCAATCCGCAGCTGAGGCATTCTCCCAATCCGCTGACAGCGCGGTTAACCATTACAACCGCGGTAATGCACTGGCCCAGTCCGGTCAGTTACAGGATGCTGTAAAAGAATATCAGCAGGCATTGAAAAAAGACCCGTCGCTGAAGGCGGCTGAAAAAAACCTGCAGACGGTAAAAAAAGCGCTGGAGCAGCAACAGAAGCAGCAACAACAGAACCAGAATGGCCAGCAAGATGACCAGCAGCAGGATCAGCAACAGAGTCAGGATCAGCAATCCGGGCAGCAGAACCAGCAGCAGAATGGCCAGCAAGGCGATCAGCGTCAGAATCAACAACAGAATAAACAACAGGACCAGGATCAGAAGCAAAACAATCAGAATGGCGAAAAACCCTCTGACAACGATCCGCAAAACGCTGAGGATAAACAACAGCAGGCCTCAGCTGAGCAACAGGATGATGCAGATAAAGACGATAAAACGCAGCAACAGCAGGCATCTGCTGAGAAAAATAAAGCTGATAAAGAAAATGACGGCAAGAACCCGCAACAGGCTCAGAATGACAGCGAAAGTACAATGACCCGGGAAGAACAGGCCGCAATGCAGCAATGGCTGAACCGCGTGCCGGATAAACCCGGCAACCTGCTGCAACGCAAATTTTTGTATCAATATCGCCAAAAAGATAATCAGGAAAGTGGAGACGTATTATGGTGAGGTTGCTTGGCAGTCTTATCTTTTGCCTGCTGCTCAGCACACAGGCCTGGGCCACATCGTTTAACGCCAGCGTGGACCGTAAAACCATCAGCGAACAGGACACCTTCACCCTGATTCTGCGTTACGGCGGCCAGGCAGGATTCAGCAGCCCGGACGTCTCCGCGCTGAAAAAAGATTTTCATATCCTCAATCAGCAGCAGTCACGCAAAATGACCACCATTAATGGTCAGATGGAATCTTATACCGACTGGGTACTGACACTGACACCTCAGCGCACTGGCCAGCTGACTATTCCGTCCATCGAGTACGATGACGAGAAAACCGATCCGATTACTGTTCAGGTCAATGCGGTTTCCGACGATGTAAAAGCTCAGCAGGAGAAAGAATTTTTCTTCGACATCAGTGTGCAGAAGCAGCCACAGTATTATGTGCAGCAACAGATTCTGTACACCGAAAAAGTCTATTACAGCGTACAGCATGACGAGCCTTCTCTGACCTCTCTGGACGTCACCGACGCCCGCGTCGAACCGCTTGGTGACGTGCGCCAGTACACGACGGTTATCAAAGGTCAGCGCTTTGGTGTTTATGAACGCAATTTTGCCATTTATCCGGAAGTCAGTGGCGAGCTGGTTATCCCCGGGCAACGTTTCCAGGCCTCCGTACGCGATCCTTATGACCGCTGGGGGCGTGGCCGTCAGGCATCTATTGTCAGCAAGCCCATCAGCCTGACGGTGAATTCCATTCCTGCCGGTTATCCGCAGGCGCCCTGGCTTCCTGCCAGCCAGCTGAGTATCAGCGAGCGCTTCAGTGCCGATCCTCAGGATTGGCAGCAAGGCGATCCCATCACCCGCACCATCACGCTGAAAGCCACCGGCCTGCCCGGAAATCAGCTGCCTCCGGTGCCAGTGCCTGAAATCCGTAATATCCGTTACTACCCGGATCAGACTGAATCCAGTGATGATTTATCGGAAAATGGCGTAGAAGGAACCTCGGTTCAGTCCATGGCATTGGTGCCTGCCGCAAGCGGTAAAATTACCCTGCCGGAAATCCGCATCCCCTGGTGGAATGTGACCAAAGGTCAGCTGGAATATGCGGTACTGCCTGCCCATACAGTAACCGTGGCGCCGGCACAGAACGCTGCTCAGAATTCCGGGCAAAACACAGTAAATGGCAACACACAAAGCGCTGCTGAAGCGTCTGCCTCTGACAGTCATAGCGGTAACAGCAATGGCGGAACATTGGTTTCTGCTGACAGCCATTTCAGTGGTTTCTGGCCAGTACTGTTCGCACTGTCCCTGCTGGTGAATATTGTGCTGGGCTGGCTGCTGTTGAAGAAGCCCGCTGCAGCAATGGAATCTGCAGAGTCAGACGCGCTGCAAAATGAAAAACAATGCTGGAAGGCTTTGAACACTGCCTGTCGTAATGGCGACGCAAAGGATCTTCACAGCGCCCTGTTAAAGTGGGCAAATGCCGCACTCCGGAATAACCTTGATGGTAGTGAAAGCAGCAAAGACAGAGCCATTACCAGCCTGCCACAGCTGGCAGCCCGCTATCGCGACCCGGCCTTAAATTCTGCATTAAGTGAGCTGGATGCCCTGCTGTTTTCCGCACAGGGAAATTCGGCTTACAATGGTCAGAATCTGCTGTCGCTGTTAAAAGCCAGAAAGCAACTGGATGAAGAAAAGCCGCAAAACGACAGCCTGTACCCGGCCTGAAAGCCGTAGAATCTGCGTTGATCAGCCCTGCTTTTAAGCACTGAAAATACAAACGGGAAAGGAATACTTTCCCGCATGAAAGCGCTGCTCAAAAATCCAGACAAAAGCCCGGACAAAATCTTAGGCCAAAAACGCTGCTCAGCTGTCCAGTTTACCCTGAGGCCTTATCCCGGCTGTATCGTCACTGTCTTTGGTTTCGCGGGAACTGGATTTATCCAGATACATTGCCTGATCGGCAATTTCAATCCAGGATGATGCATTGCGTACATCGGGATAGCCAACAAAGGCGACACCGATACTGAAGTGAACATGAAAGTCCCTTCCCTGTGAGCTGTATTTCAGCACATTGGCGCGCAGATTTGCCGCCGTCCGGCTGGCCTCCCTGATGCCGGTCTGCGGCAAGATAACCACAAATTCATCCCCGGCATAACGCGCCAGAATATCCGTTACCCGGATGTTGCCGGTAATATGCTGAGCCAATGCACGCAGCGTGTCATCACCAGCAATATGGCCGTAATTATCATTAATAGCTTTGAAGTCGTTCAGATCAATAAACAGGACAGAGCTTGGGGTTTTATAGCGGTTATACAGCTCCAGTTGCTTATCCAGTTCGTCATACAGAGCCTGACGGTTAAGGCAGCCGGTTAACGGATCGGTACGCACCAGCTGGTTCAGTCTTTCGGTCGCTTCTTTTTCTTTCTTCAGCGCCTTTTCCAGCTCCAGCTGGGTCTCAACCCGATCAGTGATGTCGGTCGCCAGACCAACAATATAGTCAGCANTNCCCTCTTCGCCGCGCACTTCNGTNCCGGTATCAANAATATGGCGCAGACCTTTTTGCGGATGATTTACCCGATACTGCACCTTCCATTGTCCATCCTGCCTGTGNCTGATCGCGTNCAGAACCCGCTGACGGTCCTCNTCGTGGATAGCTTCNAACAGANCAGCCGGTGCATTGTAAAAACTCAGATGNTTNCGACCCCAGACGTNTTCAATCGCACGGTTAACAAACAGAATATTATCCAGCTCAGGGGATGCCATCCAGACAACCGACTGAATGGTTTCTGCCATGGTACGGAATTTCGTTTCCGACTTCTGCAGCAGTGCTTCTGAGTGTTTGCGCTCAGTAATATCCTGAATCACCGAAATAAAATAATCGGGAAAATCCTGTTCATCACGGATCAGAGATACCGTCAGGTTAGCCCAGATATCACGNCCACTGGCNTGNATATAGCGCTTTTCCATGCTGTATGAATCAGCCTCACCGGCCAGCAAACGGTTAACGTGGCCAACGTCGTCCTGCAGATCCTCAGCNTGCGTNACATCCTGAAAACACAGCTCCATCATCTGTTCACGGGAATAACCGAGCANCTCACACAAATGNTGGTTAATGCGCAGAAAACGCCCGCCNAGGCTGACTTTNCAGATGCCGACGTANGCCAGTTCAAACAATTCGTCATACGCTTTGCGCTGTTCCCGCANCTTGCGCTCTTCCCGCCACAAAGCAGANGTGTCACGGATGGTGGCCAGCGCCATGCGCTCTTTTTCCAGCTCCACCAGNGCCAGATGAATTTCGCCGTTCAGCTTGCGTCCGTTAGCGCCGCGGATCCAGATGCGGTTGTTCATGGTGCGGTCACCATGGGAGGTAAAAAAGAGAGTCACCAGATGCTGATGCTGNGNACGGATAGCGTCCGGNACAAGAATATCCACGTGTTCGCCATTGAGACTGCCCGGNGAATAGCCCAGCAGTTTGTGCGACGCCACGTTGGCCTGGCGNATNATGCCNCNGTCGTCCACCAGCACCATGGGGTCCGGACTGAGTTCAAACAGTACATCCCGCGCTTTAACNGCATAGGATGCCTTACGGCCNGCCAGATAGGCGGCAAATGCCATCAATAAAGCAACCGCTGACACCGTCAGCCAAAGTAACACTTCCATGGTTTCTCCACGCCAGATTACAGACGTCTGCGCGCCGGGCAGACGCCTGCNCAGGACGACACCGTCCCGTCCTGATAAGCATAGCAGGAAGTGGAGAATCCGCTGCTTTGTCCGGGCTAACCCCGGGAGGAATCANNGGACTCAGCTGACAGCTTCATCCGAAAGGATGGGACAGGTTCCATNGGTNGTAAAACGGCAGGNAAATCAGCGTCATAAGGCTCATCATTGAGCCCAAACAGCGTGCGCCAGAACCAGCCACTTTCGAGGTCTTCACGGCAGGCNACCAGCTGCTGCTGATACACTTTGGCCCGGCGTTCAACTTTACGGGCCACATCGATNAGCCANCGCTTGTTTTTGTAGGTACCGCGCAGATAGCCNCCGGCACCTTCGTGNTAAGCAAGATAAAGGCGATACGCATCGTGCGCNTTGATGCCGGTGCGNTTTATCGTCTGGGCGTTGTACCAGCCGATAAAATCCACNGCATCTTCAAAGTCATCACGGTCNGCACCCCAGTTNCCGGTGGCTTTCATATAGCCTTCCCAGGTGGTATCCAGCGCCTGAGCATAGCCATACGCCGTGGATGGCCGCGGCCCNGGAATAATCCACAGATACCATTTACGCGGCGGGCGGTTATCACCGACGAACTTCGATTCCTGATGAATAAAGGCCATGGTNACGGCTTCCGGAATGCNGTACTTTTTCTTCACCTCTTTTGAGGCGTTATACCAGTCGTAATATTCATCGTAGATGTCACAGACATCGTTGATATTTTTCGGTGGCGCCGTACTGCAGGCGCTGAGCAACAGACTGAAAGCCAGTAACGCNATAATTCTGATATTCGCCAGCACCGGCANNTTCTCCCNGTATTTTATTCCTGCAGGNTTATCCCGGCACAGTCTCATCCCTGNGGACGAAGCCCATGTTCGTCCAGTAACTGCAGAAAACCCGCTTCATCCAGNACNGTAACATCNAGGCTCTGAGCCTTGGTCAGTTTGGAGCCTGCCTTCTCGCCAGCCACCAGAAAATCGGTTTTGGCGGAAACACTGCCNGTNACTTTGGCACCNAGNTGCTCCAGCAGAGCTTTGGCATCATCGCGGCTNAGNCCACTCTCTGTCAGCGTACCGGTAATCACCGCAACCTGNCCNGATAATGGCAGTTCGCCGGAATCCTGNACGGGTTCTTTCTCCGTCCAGTTCACGCCCGCCTTCTGCANTTGCTCAATCACAGTANGGTTATGCGGTTCAGCAAAGAAATTNTGCACGTGTGCCGCAACAATGGCNCCAACATCCGGCACNTCAATCAAGGCTTCTTCGGAGGCGGTCATAATGCGTTCGAGAAAGCCAAAATGCGCAGCAAGATTATTNGCCGTTACCACNCCCACTTCNCGGATACCNAGCGCGTAAAGGAANCGCGNCAANGTGGTATTTTTGGCTTTTTCCAGCGCATCGAGAACATTCTGNGCCGANTTNTCCGCCATNCGNTCCAGNCCCGCCAGCTGTTCCAGNGTCANGTGAAATAAATCATCCACGGAATCAATCAGCCCGGCATCCACCAGCTGATCNATCAGTTTATCGCCCAGCCCTTCNACATCCAGCGCTTTGCGCGANGCAAAATGNTTNATGGCNTCTTTNCGCTGAGCAGAACATACCAGACCNCCAGTACAGCGGGCGACGGCTTCGCCCTCGACTTTTTCCACCAGNGAATCNCACACCGGACAATGATCCGGCATAACAATATCCTGNGCCTCCGCNGGACGNTTTTCCGCCACCACGGAAACCACCTGTGGAATNACNTCNCCGGCACGNCGGATAATNACGGTATCGCCGACCTTCACATCCAGCCGGGCAATTTCATCCATATTNTGCANGGTGGCATTGGANACAGTAACACCNGCCACATGCACAGGTTTTAATCGTGCCACCGGCGTTAAGGCACCGGTNCGGCCNACCTGAAAATCCACGCCCTGCAGNTCNGTCATNTCNTCNACNGCCGGNAATTTATANGCNATNGCCCANCGNGGAGCACGGGCAACAAAGCCCAGAGTTTCCTGCAGATCGAGACGGTCAACTTTGAATACCGTNCCGTCNATTTCGTAATCCAGTGAATGACGTTTTTCACCCAGCTGTNCAAANAACGCCTGGGCTTCCTCAACACCGTTGACCACGCGCATNTCCGGNTTAATTTTAATNCCCCAGGTTTTTACCTGCGCAAGAATGCCGCTGTGNGTATCCGCCATATCCGCATCGTCGCTTACCACACCAATACTGTAGGCACAGAANTCCAGTGGTCGCTTCGCGGTAATTTTCGGGTCCAGCTGACGCAGCGAACCGGCGGCGGCGTTACGTGGATTGGCAAAGACTTTTTCGTCGTTTTGCCGCGCATTGTCGTTGTACGCNTCAAACCCTGCTTTCGGCATATACACNTCACCACGGATCTCGATCCGNGATGGATAGTTATCGCCATACAGTTTCAGCGGGATATTTTTAATGGTGCGCACATTCTGGGTAACATTTTCCCCNGTCTGACCATCGCCACGGGTCGCNGCCCGNACCAGNACACCATCGACATACAGCAGACTGATGGCCAGNCCATCGAGCTTAGGTTCGCAGGCGATGGCAATGGTATCTGTGGTCTTTAACCTGTCCTGAACGCGCTGATAAAAAGCCGCAAATTCCTCAGCGTTCATCGCATTATCCAGCGACAGCATGGGAATATCGTGTACCACTTCTTCGAATTCGGTCAGTGGCTGCGCGCCGACACGCTGGGTNGGNGAATCNGCAGTGACCAGNTCAGGATNCTGCGCTTCCAGCCCCTGCAGTTCACGCATCAGGCGATCGTATTCTGCGTCNGGAATACTGGGTTCATCNAGCGTGTAATAACGATAATTATGCTGATTTATTTCCTGACGCAGTGCATCCACTCTGCTGCTGACGGATTGTTCGTCGGTCATGGANTCCTTTCCTGTTGCACTGCTTTTCANGGTATCGGAAGACGCAGAGGAGCCATTTGGCTCCTCTGCAAAAAGATCATTTTGTTCGTTCATAATGGTATTTCAGAATTTATTTAAGACCCTGCTTTTTACGGGCCAGTTTCTGTCGCCGTTCGTATTCCATAATCTGCTGNCGCTCNTGNTCAATGGTCTGAGTGGTCAGCGCACTGCGCGCCCCATCAATCAGATCGGCACCGAGATTACGGGCNATAACCCGNGCCATTTCCGACATGGCTTCGTACGCNTCCGGNGCCTTTGACGGACCCGGCAGGCTCATAAAGAAACTCAGTCCGCGGAAATGCTGCTGCGCCATGGCGGCCGGTACGAAGATACCTGGCTCATAACTCTGCGCCACAGAAAACTGAATATTGCCACGGCCATCGGCCTGCTCGAAGCGGTGGAAAATATCCATCTCGCCAAAACGCAGATCGCAGCTGTTAAACAGGTAAAGAATATCTTTGCCACTGAACCCCAGCTCATCCCGGGCAANGCAGTGNATTTCCAGCACCATATCCGGCTGCGGACGGTCTGCCAGTTTNTCCGCATCGGCGGANGCNTAATTNACGGGCTGCACAATGNTTTGTGGCGGCACTTCACTGACTTCGTTCTGCAGATCGTCTTCGTCGGGGTATTCNCCTTCGGNNATAAAATCATTGTGNACCGGATCTTCAGCGTCGTTCNCTTCCGCTTCAGCGTCTGCAACTTCATCTGCCGCGTCCATCGAATTNCGGCCAAACAGATCGCCGNTAACGGGCTCNGCNGCTGGCTGAATGTCATCNTCGCCCAGCTCTTCCACTTCCAGCAGGACCGGGAATTCTTCATCAAGATTAACCGGACGGGCTTTNGGAATCAGGCTGGACGCNGGAATATCGAAATCCTGAATACTGTCTTTATTGGGTTCACTNTGGACCGGCGCACTGTCAGCCTGTTTNCCGACCACCCGTACCGGGCCAACATCGTCNTCCCAGGATACCAGGGTGTCTTCATCATCGGTGGCNGAGAAAGATGGCAGATCCCAGCCNGATGACGANTCCGNCNTAGCCGGGGCTNCNNGCTCTTCCGCTCTGGGCTTATNNTCAGNANCAGAGGGCTTATGCTCAGCAGNNGAAGGCTTNTNTTCNGTAACTGAAGGCTTTTGTTCAGTAGCTGAAGGCTTTTGTTCAGTANCTGAAGGCTCTGACTCAACAACCTGACGTTCAGCGGTGGGCTTNTCAGCCGCTGCAACNGTACGCGCAGGTGACAGATCCTCGTCAGCAAAATACGGCNCGCTGCTGTCTTCACGCTCTGCCAGATCATCAGCCGGCGTATCGTCAAAACGCGGGCGAAAATCGTCAGGCTGCACTTTGCTGAGTGGTGCGGCACCCTCACCCGGCTCACGATCACCAATCACACGGAAACCGCCGCTGGGCAGCTCCGGATTGTGCGGATCTTCCGGGAAATTGAATTCGTTGGTGACATCAAGACGCAGAGCTTCCGCCCGGGCACGCCGCATCCTGCGGAAACCATCAATCAGAATTGCTGCCATCACCATCAAACCGATGATGATAAGAACCGTACGCCAGCTCCATTCCATTTTTACCTTAAACCCCTGCTAACCTGTGCCTGATTACAACCGCTCGTGTGGACCGGAAAAACGCTCGATATGACATCGGAACCACAAAAAATCTCCGGGCAGAGTGTTACATATTGGCCATAGCGAAAACAGCCCCTGCAACACTCTGCGAGCAGAAAAGCCGACAACTTTCCCTGTCTGACCCTCTCTGCCCGATTCAGTNGTGCGTTATCTGTCCGTTTATTGATCAATCATCTGNGCNGCTTCCTCCACATCCACAGAAACCAGACGGGATACGCCAGGCTCGTGCATGGTGACGCCCATCAGCTGATCCGCCATCTCCATGGCGATTTTGTTGTGCGTAATATAAATAAACTGCACTTTTTCAGACATTGCCTTCACCAGTCGCGCATAACGTCCGACGTTGGCGTCATCCAGCGGNGCGTCCACCTCATCCAGCATACAGAACGGTGCCGGATTCAGCTGGAAGATAGAGAACACCAGCGCNATCGCGGTCAGGGCTTTNTCACCACCGGACAGCAGATGAATGGTGCTGTTTTTCTTGCCCGGCGGGCGCGCCATAATGGCCACACCAGTGGTCAGCAGGTCTTCGTCGGTCAGTTCCAGCGAGGCATGACCACCGCCGAACACTTTCGGGAAGAGTTCGGCCAGACCGGCGTTCATCTTGTCGAAGGTTTCCTGGAAACGGGTACGGGTCTCNCGGTCAATCTTCTGAATCGCGCCTTCCAGTGTCTGCANCGCTTTCTGCAGATCNTCATTCTGGTTNTCCAGATACACCTTACGCTCNGACTGCACCTTGTATTCTTCAATGGCAGCAAGGTTAATCGCGCCCAGACGCTGAATACGCTCGGCGATTTTTTCCAGATCCGCCTGCCATTGTTCGGCGTTGGCTTCTTCCGGAATNTTCTCCATCACATCTTTCAGGGTCAGTTTTTCTTCGGCCAGGGATTCCACCAGCGCCTGACGGCGGATATCCAGCGCCTGACACTCCATGCGCACTTTTTCCAGTTCGTTACGCACTTCGAGCGCTTTTTTCTCGGCNTCNGCCCGGCTCTGCTCNAGCTCCCGTAAGCGGCTGTCGACGGTTTCCAGNGCATGGCGGGCGGCCTGCATGGCCTGTTCGGCACTGAGGCGGCGCTCAAGCATTTCTTCCAGCTGNGCNTTCAGTTCGTCCAGATCNGCACTGTGATCNCGGTTCTGATTTTCCAGCACCTGCTCACGACGTTCGCGCAGGCGCGTCATCTGTTCNGCCAGACGATCAATCGCCTGNTGCAGGGATTGTTCGCGGCTGGTCAGGGTCTGCATCTTCAGNTGCATCTGGTGGCCGCGGTCTTTATTCTGACCGGCTTCCATCCGTGCNGTCTCCAGCAACTGCTGCACCCGCGCACGCTCATCCTGCAGACGCTGACGTTCATCCGTGTCTTCATCCACCGCGCTCATGGCTTCCTGCCAGGTCATGCGCAGCTCTTCCAGATTCTCCCGTTCCAGCGCCTGGGTTTCCCGCGCCTCAGAGATGTCGCGGTTAATCTTGTCACTGCGCAGGGCGAACTGTTCTGCCCGCGCCTGNTTACCGGATAACTGCGATTTCAGCGTGATCAGCTTCTGGCTGACCTGCTGCTGTTCNCGCTGNGCGGTCTCACGCTGCTGCTCCAGTGAGCGCAGCTTAAGCTGGTTGGCTTCCAGGTCGGCATCCCATTCTTCCACCTGNATATCCAGATCTTCGATNTGNTCTTCCAGCGTTTCCAGTTCCTGCTGACGCGCCAGCAGACCGCCTTCACCGTCNGCTTCCCGCGCCACNCGCAACCAGTGNTTACCCAGCCAGATACCATCCGGGGTAATCACGGATTCATCGTCAGCCAGTGAACTGCGCACTNCCAGAGCGGCCTGAATNCTGTCGGNGNTNNNNANNNCAGCCAGCAATCCGGCGACATTCTGTTGGCTGCTGACTTTGCTCTGCAGTGTGCCCGGCTGCGCCGCGGGCATACTTTCAGAGCCCTGCTGCCAGAGAATCAGCTGGCCTTCTTTAAAGCTATCAAGCCAATGCTGGGCCGGATCGAGCTGATCAACCATCACCGCCTGCAGATAACCGCCCAGTACGGTTTCCACCGCGCGCTCCCAACCGGATTCGACCTGCAGCTGTTCTGCCAGACGCGGTTTACGTGCCAGCTGATGGCTTTCCAGCCAGTGACTGACGGCTTCACTGCCCTGCCCCAACGCGGCTTTCTGCAGTGCATCCAGCGTGGCTTTGCGGTTCAGCATCTGTTGCAGACGACGCTTGCCATCGTCCAGCTGCTTACGCTGCTGCTCCAGACTTTCGCGCGCGTCGGTGACCTGTTCAGCCAGTTCATCCACCCGCGCCTGCTGACTTTCAGCCGCCAGTTCCTGTTCGCTGACTTCTTCACCCAGCAGCTGAATTTCTTCCAGCTCCGGATTTTCCGTCACCTGCTGCAGCTCTTCCTGCAGTCGCAGGATCTGCTGATCGATACGGGTCAGCTGTTGTTCGGTGTTCTGAATGCGGGTCTGGGCCACTTCTGCCTGACGTGCCGGCTCACTGGCGCGCTGGGTAAAGGCATCCCAGCTGTCCTGCCAGCGGCGTTGTGCATCTTCGGCTTCTTCCAGTTTCAGTGCCGATTCTTCTTCACCGGCGAGCAGCATTTCCAGCTCCGGTTCCAGCATCAGACGTTCTTCGCTGACGGTTTCCAGATTCAGCTGATCTTCTTCCAGCGAACGCTCGGTATCCATGATGGCTTTTTCGACTTCGGCCAGATCACGGTCGAGCTGCAGCGACATCTGTGACTGATGCTCGAGCTTCTGCTCCTGACGGGCAATCTGTGCACCGACTTCGTAATACTTACTCTGCGCTTCGTTGAACTGATCGCTTTTTTCCTGATGCTCCAGACGCAGGCCTTCAATCTCAGTATCTGCCGAGCGCTGATTGGCCATGTGCGATTCAAACTGCGCTTCGAACTGCGCAATCTTCAGTTCGCGCTGCTGATAATCTTCGTTCAGGGTCTGCCATTTCAGCGCCTGCAGCTGAGCCTTTTTCTCACGTTCCTGCGACTTCAGCTCTTTGTACTTTTCCGCCGCCTGAGCCTGGCGATGCAGGTGCGACAGCTGGCGCTCCAGCTCTTCACGGATGTCCTGCAGACGTTCGAGGTTTTCATGGGTACGGCGCATGCGGTTTTCGGTTTCGCGGCGGCGCTCTTTGTACTTGGAAATACCGGCAGCCTCTTCCACGTAAACACGCAGTTCTTCCGGCTTGGCTTCGATCAGACGCGAAATCATGCCCTGTTCGATAATGGCGTAAGAACGCGGGCCGAGGCCGGTGCCGAGGAAGATATCGGTAATGTCTTTACGGCGGCATTTGGTGCCGTTTAGGTAATAGGTGGACTGTCCGTCACGACTGACCTGACGGCGCACGGCGATCTCACTGTATCCGGCGTATTCGCCTCTTAACGTACCGTCACTGTTGTCGAACACCAGGTCTACGCTGGCTTTGCCCACCGGCTTACGCTCCGACGAGCCGTTAAAAATAACGTCGGTCATGGCGTCGCCACGCAGGTACTTGGCCGAGCTTTCGCCCATTACCCAGCGCACAGCGTCAATGGTGTTCGATTTACCACAGCCGTTAGGGCCGACAATGCCCGTCATATTGGTGTTAAAAGGAACCGTGGTGGGATCAACGAAGGACTTAAAACCTGCCAGTTTAATGGCTTTCAGGCGCATGCAGAGGTCTCCTCAGCCAGTGCCGCGAGCACGGTGCTGCACTGGTGTTTGCCATAAGCTTTTATAATGGTTGGGATGGCGTTGCGGTCGCGCCGGGCAACAGCCTGAATCAATTCGGCAAAAAAACGGAATGCATGGCTGACTTCCGCCGGACGGTAACGTACCCCGAGCGCATAGGCGCGGTGCAGTGCCGGTTGTAGGTTGGAGAGGATTTCGCTCAGATAATCGTTTCTGGCGATCTGACAGGCTTCATGCATCAGGCGGAACCCGGCCGCGACAAAGGCCGCACGGTCTTCGTTCTGATTGCAGTCACGCATCTTTTCCCATTCACTCAGAACCGGGTCCAGCGCATCATCCTGCCAGTTGTCCGCCACACGCACAGCCAGCATCACCAGCAGGTTAATGTACAGATCGTACAGCTGGCTGACGTTTTGTTCACTCAGTTCAGCAACGACAGCGCCGCGACGGGGAAGAATATTAATGAGATAACGTCGTTCAAGGATCAGCAGTGCTTCCCGCACTGAGCCGCGACTGACACTGAGCTCATTCACTACCCGGGCTTCCTGAATACGCTCTCCGGGCTTCATCTTGCCAGAAATAATGCTCGCTGCCAGATACTTGGCTATCTGCTCAGAGAGGCTTTCCGGGGCAGTAAAGCTCATGCGGTATCTTCCGTTTTTATTGCCGTATAAAAGCGG
Organism: Oceanospirillaceae bacterium; assembly: GCA_002706025.1. Taxonomy (GTDB): domain Bacteria; phylum Pseudomonadota; class Gammaproteobacteria; order Pseudomonadales; family Oceanobacteraceae; genus Venatoribacter. The sequence goes on along the minus strand of PAJK01000102.1, from coordinate 8,180 downwards.
GATGTTACCACAGAAACGGCGCCTGCCGAACGTTGACAGAAAGCACGGCAGGCCGTGCGTCTCAGTGGCGTCAGAGAGTGCAGCAAAGCGGACAGAATGGGCGCTTCCGCTCCCGGAAGCGATGATCAGACGTTAATCTGCTCAGAGCATAAACATATCAGAAGCAAACAGCCCGGAAGTTAATCAGTCGCTCTCGCCCCAGAGAAATTCGTCGATCTCCTTCATCAGGTAGGGGTTATCCGAAATATTGGCCGCTACCTGCTCTGCCTCCTCACGGCTGTAGCCATGCAGATTAAAACTGGTGGTACCGGCAGGCTCACCGTCGTAATCCAGCCGCAGTAACAGCAGCCAGGTCGTCTCATCTGCGGTGGGACGCAGCTCAATGGCGGCTTTGAGTTTACCTTCCAGCAAGGAAATATAATGGGATGCATCCACGTCCATAGTTACTGCTCCGCCTGCGCCCGTTTGACAAACTCCACCAGCGCGCTGTCCATGGTGGCAACGTGCAGATCAAACCAGCGCGGTAACTGCTCAGCAACGTACGCCCGGCCAAACATTATCCGCCCGGCCTCAACCCGCTTGCCAAACTGTGTCAGCTCGCCCAGCACCCGGTTATGCTCGCCACGATGCTCTGCCATAGCCGGATAGCCACAGTCCGCCATAAGGCGGTTTTCACGCTCAAAATGCTCAGCCGTATGCTGTTCCAGTTCAGCAAACAGGCGGGCAAATTCCGCATTGTCTGCACTCGCCATACGCTGACACAGGGCGGCGAACGCCAGATGATCCTGATCGATGGCAGCGTGACCTAGGGTCATCGGTTGATTGGAGGTTTGTGCAGGCAGAGATTGCGTTGCCGTCATGGGGTTCTCCTGAGGTTAACGATTACAGCGCTGTAACCCCGGGTTATTGCAAGCACCAGACCATTTACCCTTGTAAATTTATACATTAAAAATCAATAAGTTACATAAAACCGATGTGTTACTTCAGAGCAGATGTCGCGTTTGCACTGGCGGCTTTACCACACAAACAACAGGGTTTAAGAGTCAGACTCAGCTGCATTGGCAGGAATACGACAAATATGCAGCACAACCCGGTCCCCTGTCGTCTTTACGACGCCCGCTCCTGCTCTGAAAAGCAGAAAAGCCGTGCCCCAAGGCACTATTGAGACCTTCCTGAGACGCTGCTAAGACGCTCCCAAAACACACCCGAAACACCCCAGCCGCTCAAGCCTCCAACGCTCCAACAGACAGTGAAAAGCCGTCATTACCCGTGGTTTCTTTAAGTCACCCGCTTCAATGGAGCTGCTGATCTGACCCGGCCCTGACCCGGATATGCCTCTGAATTGCGGCTGTGCGCATTGACGCCTGGCCATTCTGGTTCAAAGGTTGCAGAACGGATAAAGACGTTAACTGACTGTTAACCGACCCAGACCCTGACCCCGGAGATCCGCTATGAATGCTCTTTCCTGTGTGGCTGACGCCCCGATGAATCAGAATGCGCTGCTGGTTGCTTTTGCTTCCATGGACGGCGATATGGTCGATCAGCATTTTGGTTCTGCTCAGGCGTTTTACCTCTACGAAGTCACCGCCGACAGCGCGGAATTAATTGCTTCCCAGCGTTTCGCGCAGGAAAAAATGGACGGCAACGAAGACAAGCTCAAACCGAAACTGGCCTGGCTGGTCGGAGCGGATGTGGTCTATTGCGGTTCTATCGGCGGCTCAGCGACCCGCCAGTTAATAGCGCTTGGCGTTAACCCGATCAAAGTCAGTGGCGGCCCGGATGTAGAAGAATTGATCGAAGAGTTGCAGGCGCAGCTGAATGGCACCCCTGAGTTCTGGCTGGCAAAAATTCTGAAAAGCAAAAAGGCCGACACCTCGGATTCACGCTTCGATGCTATGGATGATGAAGGCTGGGACGGCTGATCCGGATTCATCTGGCGGAGTCACTGACTCCGCGGCCCTTCTTTTTCCAATACCCTCACTACCCGCGACTATCCTCTCTCACTATCCTCTCTCACTATCCTCTCTCACTATCCTCTCTCACTCCCCACTATTCTCTTTCTCTGCAAACACCTTTCTGCCCAAATCTCTTTCTGCCCAAACCTCCTGCAGAATTTAAATGTCTGCAGTCTCTGCACAGAATCCTTTACCGCGTCGCTAATGGCTTCTGCTTCTTATGACCCGTGAGACTCTGCCAGTGTTCATCCCAAAATCCAGGGGTACATCCGACAAAGATTGTCGGGTTTTTGCGTTATTTCCGACAATTGTGCAGGGATTTCCTGCAATGCATCGAGCCGCAATCTGCTCAATATTTTCACACACAAATAAAGTGGATTTATAAGCAAATGATTTCTAAACAGAATTTTGCACTGATAGCGCATGGCTATAACAGTCACGCGTGGCACAGGGATTGAAAAAGACTCAGTACATTGAGCAAAACTCAGTGTAAACGTGGACCGCAGACCGCGTTTTATTAAAAGGGTCCCTTAACAAAGGAAAGTCCCGGAGCAGGTACTTAAACGCAATCAGGAGATTAGCTATGGCGCTTTATTTTATTGATACAGAAAAAAAAGGTGATGCAGGACATCAGGTACACCGTGAAGGCTGTGCGCACTTACCGGAGAAGGACAAACTCTATTTTGTCGGCTCTTTTGCCACAGCCAAAGCGGCTTATGACGTATCGCCGCTGATTTATTCACCAGCCAGCTATTGCCCGGAATGCAGCGGCAAAGCAGCCTGAGCAGGCGCAGAAGTAAAGAAGCAGCTCCGGCTGCTTTTTACTTACCGGTCAGAATTAATTCATTTTCTGCTGAATGATATCCGTCAGCCACTGCATAAATACTCTGACACGCTGTGGCTGAAAACGCCGTTCCGGATAGAGCACAGAGAGTGGCAGAGGCGCGCAGACAAAATCGTCCAGTACCGTGAGCAAACTGCCGTCATTTATCAGGGACGCAACGCCCGCATAAGGCGTCTGAATAATCCCCAGACCGGCAAGACAGGCACTGGTATAGGCCACCGCATTATTCACCGTCACCAGGGTTGTCATACGCAGCTGCTGCACCTGCCCTCGCGCATCGACATAATCGAACAGATCACCACCGCGGCCTAAGGTGGCCGAATAACCGATTAACTTATGTACCTTTAAGTCGTCGAGTGACTGCGGCGTGCCATAACTCTGCTGATAACCGCGGCTGATGCAGTTGACCATGCGATGCTCTGCAATGCGCCGGGCGATCAGGCTCGAATCGGATAAATCCCCGGCACGCAGTACCAGATCAAAGCCCTCTGCCATGGGATCAACCTGCCGGTCTGTACTGCTCAGTTCAACCTGCACCTGAGGATACCGCGCGAGAAATTCAGCCAAACACGGCAGCACCATGTCGCGTGCTACCACCACCGGCATATCCACGCGGATAACACCTTTCAGCGTATGCTCGCCACAAAACATAGTGCGCAGCTCATCGGCATCATGCAGCAGGCTGCGGGCGCGCTCCATAAAGCGCTCGCCTTCGGCCGTTACCATGACTCTTCTGGTTGTGCGCTGCAGCAAACGCACATCCAGTTCATTTTCCAGTTGCTGCACCGCTGCCGATACCGTCGAGCGCGGCAGGTCCAGTACATCCGCTGCAGCAGAGAAGCTCTTCTGCTCAGCGACCTGCAGAAAAATGCGCAGGGCATCCAGTTCTTTCACTTAATTATCCAGTCAAATCGAATAGTCATGTCAGATTAGCAACATTTATCCAGATAACTAAGCAAATTAACCTGTATGAACTGATTATTCAGACCACCCGAATTTCAACAACATTATCTGACAGGAGACTTTTATGTCTGAACCCAAAATTGCATTAATCACGGGCGGCAGCCGTGGCCTTGGCGCCAATGCTGCACTGGCACTGGCTGAACGTGGTGTGGATTCCATTGTGACATACAGAAACAACCGCTCAGCGGCTGACGTCATCGTCGATAAAATCAGAGCACTGGGCGGCAAAGCCCTGGCTCTGCAACTGGATACCGGCGACAGCAGCAGTTTCAGCGATTTCAGCCGCAGCCTGCAGACCGCGTTAACGGAACACTGGCAGACTCAGGCAATTAACTATCTGGTGAACAATGCCGGTCATGGCCACTCAGCCCTGATTGGTGAAATGCGCGAAGACGACTTTGATGAGCTCTACCGTGTGCATGTGAAAGGCCCCTACTTTCTTAGCCAGACACTATTGCCGGTTATCGCCGACGGCGGTGCTGTACTCAATATCTCCAGCGGACTGGCGCGCTTCTCGTTGCCGGGCTCTTCAGCGTATGCCTGTATGAAAGGTGCAGTGGAAGTGATGAGCCGTTATCAGGCGAAGGAACTGGCACTGCGCGGCATCCGTGTTAATACTCTTGCTCCGGGCGCGATAGCCACAGATTTTGCGGGCGGTACGGTGCGGGATAATCCGGACGCCAATGGTTTTGTGGCTTCCGTCACGGCCCTTGCCCGCGCCGGTGAAGCGGATGATATCGGTCCGGTGATTGCCTCTTTACTGAGCGACGACAATCACTGGATTACCGGCCAGCGCATTGAAGCTTCCGGCGGTATGTTCCTGTAACAAGCCGGGCTCAGGCCAACGTCAGCCAGGCGGTGGCGGCGACAATAACCGCCATCAGCGCCAGCTGCCAGCGGCTGATGCTTTCTTTAAACAGCCACACACCCCACAACGCTGCCCCCAGAATACCAATGCCGCGCTTAATGGTTTCGACAATGCCCGGGTGAATATGAGTAATAGCACCCCACTGACAACTGACAGCAACCGCAAACACAGCGACGGCCATCAGTAACAAATGCAATGGTGCAGTAAAACGTGGAAACAAACTGACTTTATGAGGACGCACTTCCAGCACTAAATAAGCGATATAGGTAAGTACAGCAGTACCGCCACTCTGATAAATACCGTGAAAGCTCAATGGCGCGGACTGCAGTGCCCATTTATCAAAGACAGCCCCAACACCCCAGCACACCGACACCAGCAGCATCAATCCAAAACCCGGACCGGCATGCGCCGGATCACGCAGCAGTTTCCATCCGCCCTGCAGCAAAAAGATAGAAACCACGATAATGACAATCGCGAAAGCCTGCGAAGCATTAATGATTTCGTCGAGCAAAAACCAGCTGAACAGTGAGGCAAACACGGGCGTCAGCGACAGCACCGGAATCAGGCGCGCAATACTGCCGCTGGCCAGCGATTTGATAAAAGAGAAACTCGCTATTGCAGCCACCACCAAAGAGACGCTGCCGGGCAACCAATAGCCCGCCTGCGGCCAGTGAGCACCGTAAACCAGCCAGGCAATGAAATATACCGGAGCGACACAACCCGCCAGCCATAAAGACAGCACCAGCGGAGGTACCGACGCGGTCAGATGTTTTCTGGCCAGATCAAACAACGACCAGGCGACCGCAGAAATCAGAGAAAAAAGCATATTCAATCCGTTAACAGTGGCAGCTGATTATGTCACGTATCCACGGAATGCTCATAAATCACTGTGTTGCCGCCAGCTGAATTGGTATCCTTATTCGATATTTCCCAGCACTGCGATGCGTCCAATGACCGAATCCTCTTTGACGACTGAAGACTTTTTACTGGCGGCCAAACAATCTGAACTCAATGGCCTGCGCCAATTGCTGATCAGCTGTGATCTGGTGACTAAAGTGGCCGGGCTGATTCATGAACTGCAGCGCGAGCGTGGTTTAAGCAACAGCTATCTGGTTTCCGGCGGCCAGCGCTTCAGCACTCAGCGGGAAGAAGAGCTGCTTGCCTGTGTTCAGGCAGAAAACGAACTGCGCGAAGCGCTGAAGCAACTCAATATCAAAGATTGCTCTCCTTCTTCTTCACGCCTGTACAGTGCCATTGCCTTTGTTCTGCACTGTTTTGAAGAGATGCCAGCCCTGCGCGCGCAGATTACGGCAAATCAGCTGCAGGCTACGGAAAACACGCAACGCTATAACCGCCTGATCGCCGGTCTGCTCAACGTTATCTTTGAAGCGGCCGATATTTCCGGTGATCCGGATATTACCCGCGCACTGGTTGCCCTGTTTAACTTTGTGCAGGGTAAAGAATACGCTGGTCAGGAACGCGCCTGGGGGGTTATCGGTTTTACTGCCGGCACCTTCACCAACGATAACCGTGAACGCCTGAAAGCCTTACAGGATGCCCAGCAACGCTGCTTTGATATCTTCAGCGACTTCACTCAAACCATTACCGCCGCACAATGGCGCCAGCTGGAAAGCAGTGAAGCCGCAGGAGAGCTGGAACGGCTGCGACAGATGATTGCCCGCTTCACCTCAGGCGATACCCTGCCCACGGCCATCAGTGAAGTATGGTATGAAGTCGCGACCAACCGCATTGATGGCATGCAGGACATAGTCAACGAACTGGCCACCAACCTGCTCGCCCTGTGTCAGGAAAAAATTGTCCAGGCGGAGGAAGATCTGCGTCTGCACAGTGAACATATGAAAGAACTGGCGACCATCGAAGAACCGCCGATGTCATCCCTGTCGATGATTTCAGACTCTGGCGATCAGCCTACGGTCAACGTCACGCCGGGGGTTAATGTCAAACTTGCCCGTTCTATTTACGAGTTAGTCCAGGGTCAGGCTGAACGCCTGCAACGTATCAGTGATGAGCTGACAGAGGCGCGTCTGGCGCTGAACGAACGCAAAACCATTGAAAAAGCCAAAGGCATTCTGATGCAGTCCCAGGGGCTGGATGAAGATCAGGCCTATAAGCAACTGCGCCAGGCAGCCATGGATAACAACAAGCGTATTCTGGATGTCGCAGAGAACGTCATCAGCGTAGCGGAGATGCTGCAACTGAAAGGCTGAACACGGCCGCAATCAGCAATCAGCAATCAGCAAAAATTGACCATCTGATCAGCTGGCCCGTTATGCAGGCGTCAATGGCAAACTCCGCACCAGCGGAGTGCATAAAATCAGCAACATCAGTCAACAAACTGGGCGCATGGCATCCCGCATCAGCAGCAAAGCCTTAAAAAACGCTGCATTCTGAAAACTGGCACACGCGTTGCTATATTCAAATCAGTGAAATGGCAGCCAAAGGCGGCTGGCTGTTAACACGACCGAAAAGGACAATGGCGTCCATCGTTATCCCTGAATAAGGGGAGAGAACGGTGGGCGTTTTTTTTTGGCCGCGATTTGACCGGTACCGCCTGGGGGATGCCGGACATAAAAAACTCGCAGATACTTTTTACAATTCGAAAAAACAGGGGCTTACCATGTCTTATTTAATGCCATCCGAATTCGCCACCAAAATGGTCGATGCCGGTGAAGAAAAAATCTTTATGTCCACCAAGGACACTCTGATCCGTGCCTTTATGGCCGGTGCGATTCTTGGCCTGGCGGCGGTATTTGCTATTACCGTTGCAATGAAAAGTGGTTCTCCGATTCTGGGCGCCTGTCTGTTCCCGGTCGGTTTTATCATGCTGTACCTGATGAAATTTGACCTGCTGACCGGTGTATTTACTCTGGTACCCCTGGCATTAATCGACAAACGTTCCGGCTGTACTGTTGGCGGCCTGCTGCGTAACTGGGGTCTGGTCTTTATCGGCAATTTTGCCGGTGCACTGACCACCGCGTTTATGGTGTCTTTTATTCTGACTTACGGTTACAACACTGACGGCGGCGCACTGGCAGCCAAAGTTGCGACCATTGGTGAGTCCCGTACTCTGGGTTACGCATCTCATGGTGTTGACGGCTGGTTCACTATTTTCATCCGCGGCATGCTGTGCAACTGGATGGTTTCTATGGGTGTTGTTGGCGCCATGATTTCTACCTCCGCTACCGGTAAAATGGCTGCGATGTGGATGCCGGTTATGCTGTTCTTCTTCATGGGCTTCGAACACTCCATCGTAAACATGTTCCTGTTCCCATTTTCTATGATCATGGGTGGTGACTTCACTTTCATGCAGTACCTGGTATGGAATGAACTGCCAACTGCACTGGGCAACCTCGCTGGTGGTTTCCTGCTGGTTGGTCTGCCACTGTATTTCACTCACGTACGTGAGAACAAAGCTGCTAAGTAATTCTTAACAGCTTCCCCGCTCCACCTCAGGAAGACGGGACCCAAATAAACAACAAAGCCCCGGTTAATGCCGGGGCTTTGTCTTATACTCGCTTTATTTCAGATG
>PAJK01000101.1 GCA_002706025.1 Oceanospirillaceae bacterium | reverse complement strand
TTTGATTCAGGTCTGGTCACTGTCATGACCAATTGCCACAAAAAAACCGGACAAGAGAGCTTATCCGGATTTTCAGTGGCTGCTCACCATATTTCAAGTCTTAAGTGAACAGCATTGCGCACTGAGCGGGCTTTTTTAATCCTGTGCTTATGCTTCTTTCAGCATGGCAAACAGATCATCTTTCAGATGCAGACGGCGCATTTTCAGACCTTCCAGGCGGTCATCAGAAGCGGCTTCTGTTTCCTCTTCGATAAGACGGACTTCGCGGTCGATTTCATGGTACTCGTCAAACAGACGGGCGAAATGGCGATCCTTCATTTTCAGAGCCCGAATCTGATCAGCCATTTCCGGAAAATCGTTGTGCAGGCTGTGGTTGTCTATGGTCATGGCGCTTTCTCCTTGTTAGATGACTTCAGAGTGCCTGCATAACCCGGAGTGCATCTTGATACAGGTCAGGCTAAAAACGGTGNGATCGCTCTGCTTTGAGCCTGTTTTGATTTGGGTCAAATCAAAATGTTTCTCAGTATTTTTGGCCCGTTACTGCCACTTTGCCGGATTCGTTAACAGGCCTCCTTTTCCCATTATTACCGACTGACTTTGGCCAGCGCCTGGGCGATCCACTGCTTCAGCTGCGGGGCAGGCAAAGCTCCGGCCAGACGGTCTACTTCGCGCCCCTGATGGAACAGGATCAGGGTTGGAATAGAGCGGATAGCGTATTGCGCACTGACCTGCTGAGCTGCCTCGGTATCGACTTTGGCAAAGCGCAGCTGATGCTGCAGCTCGCCGCACACCTCAGCAAAGATGGGTGCCATCATTTTGCACGGGCCGCACCAGCTGGCCCAGAAATCAACAATGACCGGCAGATCGTTTTTGCTGATAAAGCGGCTGAAATCGCCGTCGGTTAAGGCCACCGGATGAGCATCAAACAGCGCGCTTTTNCAGCGTCCACAGGTGCCCTGCAGGTTCTGTTTATCGTCCGGAATACGGTTAANGGCACCGCAGGNAGGGCAGGTGTAATGCATGGCAGGNTCTCTTCAAAATCTCTGTTAAACGNTTATATGAGTCCTTGGTTATGAAGANTCAAGGGCAATGCTGACAGAAAGCGCTTTTNNCGTGGCTGTNGCNAAAATGTACCTCCCGGGGGATAGAGATTTACCNGGCCGGGGTTACTTTAATGGCAGCAGANACTGAGGANGTAACTATGAGAAATGTAACCGTTGCTGCGACGCAGATGAGCTGCTCGTGGAACCTTGAAGATAACCTCGCCAAAGCCGAACANCTGATCCGTGAAGCGGCTGCTGANGGCGCGCAGATTATCCTGATTCAGGAGNTGTTTGAGGCACCGTATTTCTGCATCGAAATCCACGAGCCATACATCAATATGGCCACCACGCTGGAAGAGAANAAAGCCTTTGCCCGCTTTCAGGCGCTGGCAAAAGAGCTGGAAGTGGTNTTGCCGTTCAGCTGGTTTGAACTGGCCGGTCCGGCGCGTTTCAACTCAGTTGCCATGATCGATGCNGATGGCTCTCTGCTGGGGACGTACCGTAAAACGCATATCCCGGACAGTGACGGTTACCTGGAAAAGTACTATTTCAATCCTGGCGACAGNGGCTTCAAAGTGTGGGATACGCGNTACGGCAAAGTCGGTGTGGGTATCTGCTGGGATCAGTGGTTCCCGGAAACCGCCCGCTCAATGGCCCTTTTGGGCGCTGAAATTCTGCTGTTNCCGACGGCGATTGGCAGTGAGCCAAGTCAGCCGCAGATGGACAGTATGCCAGCCTGGCGTAATGCCATGTGTGGTCATGCGGCGACCAACATCATGCCNGTGGTGGCGTCCAACCGTATCGGTAAGGAAGACGCNCAGCACCGNGATCTCAGCGTTACTTTCTATGGTTCATCCTTTATCTGCGACGCCAGTGGCGANGTTGTGCANCAGGCTGACCGTGAAACTCAGTCAGTATTGATTCACACCTTCGATCTGGATGCTGTGCGCGATCAGCGTCAGAGCTGGGGACTGTTCCGTGACCGTCGCCCGGAGCAGTACAAACTGATTAACACGCTTGACGGCCAACTGAAATAACAGGGGATTTATATGCTGATTAACTCAACCCCGTTTGCCGATGGCTTCCNCATGCCGGCTGAGCATGCCCCACATTCACGGGTNTGGCTGGCGTGGCCGGTGCGCNGCGATAACTGGCGTGACCAGGGCGTTCCCGGGCAGGCAGCGTTTGCCCGTTTTATTAAAGCGCTGGTGCAGCATACGCCGGTAGGCGTTGCNGTGACTGCCGCTGGCGAAGCATCTGCCCGTGCGCAGCTGCCNGATGAAGTGAAAATCGTTGTGGTGAAATACAACGATGCCTGGATGCGCGATATGGGNCCGACCTTTGTGGTGAATGACGCCGGCGAGAAGCGCGCCATCAGCTGGCAGTTCAATGCCTGGGGTGGTGAAGTTGATGGNCTGTACCCGGACTGGAGTGANGACGATAAAGTGGCTTCAGTNATTGCNGTNCACGAAGGCGTGGATCTGTATCAGGCGCCGTTTGTGCTGGAAGGCGGCTCCATTCATGTNGACGGCGAGGGTACGCTCTATACCACGGCGGAATGCCTGCAACATGNAAGTCGCAANCCGCATCTGAGTAAAGCGGATATCGAACAGAATATGCACGACTATNTNGGNGTGGATAAAGTGATCTGGCTGCCAACCGGCCTCTACGACGATGAAACCAACGGCCATGTGGATAACATTCTGCACGTGGTGCGCCCGGGTGAAGTGATGTTGACNGTGTGTGAGGATGAAAGCGATCCNCAGTACGCGCTTTCTCAGGCGGCACTTGCGCTGCTGCGTTCTGAACGTGATGCNCAGGGGCGTGAAATCCGCGTCTATGAACTGCCGCTGCCCGGNCCGTTATTTATGACCGANGAAGAAGCCAACGGCCTGGTGCCGGACAAACATATTCCGCGNCATGCCGGTGAGCGTCTGGGTGCGTCTTATGCGAATTTTTTAATTTCCAATAAGACGATNTTTTATCCGTTACTGGATGAAAACAATGACGATAAAGCCCGCGCTGTGATTCAGGAAGCCTACCCGGATTATGAGCTGGTGGGGCTGGATGCACGGGATATCGTTCTTGGNGGTGGCAACCTGCACTGTATTTCACAGCAGGTGCCGGCCTGATNGAATCGGATTAAATGCGGGCTGGATTATGAGTGGGCTGGATTAAGTTTGGGTCGGATTTGGGGCGGATTAAAAGTGGGCCGAATTAAAAGTGGGCCGAATTAAAAGTGGGCCGGACTAAGATCAGTCACGAATAAGATCGGGCACGAATAAATAGCGGAATAAAAAAAAACCGGGTTTTTACCCGGTTTTTTTATGTCTGAAATCGCTGAAAAACGGATTCAGAGCGCAGAGGTCCGCTGATTAAATTCGGCTTTGCCCAGCTCGCCGGTGATACGCATCTGCTGCAGCTCTTTGGCGTTATCAAAGAACAGAATGGTTGGCGGGCCAAAAATCGCATGGCTTTGCATAAAGTCGATCTGCTGCTGCGAATTTTCCGTCACATCCAGTTGCAGCCACATCACATGGCTCAGGCGCTGCTGAACATCGCTCTGGGCGAAAATCTCATCTTCCATGACTTTGCAGCTGATGCACCAGTCTGCGTACAGATCGAGCATCACCGGCCCTTTGGCGCTGGCAATTTTCTGCTCGATATCAGTGACGGATTCTGTGCGATAGAACAGCGAAGATTCACTGGCAGCGGTTGCAGCGGATGAGAAACTGCCGGTCAGCTGTAGTGGTTTCAGAGGATTACTGTTGCCCATCAGGGCGCCAGCCAGGGCCATCACGCCGTACAGCAGCAGAACCCAGGCAATGCCTTTGACAACCCGTTGTGCTGTGCTGGCGGCGGCCTCAAATGCGCCTAATACCACGGCATAGATAATCGCCAGTAACGCCCACAGCAGCAGACTGATGCTGCCGGGCAGGATGCGGCTTAACAGCCACACGGCAACGGCTAACAGCAGTATGCCGAAAAAGACTTTGATCTGATTCATCCAGCCACCGGCTTTCGGCAGTACCGATGCGCCCGTAGTACCGAGAATAATCAGCGGTGTGCCCATGCCCAGACCCAGCGCCAGCAACGCAGCGAAACCGGTGAAGGCATCGCCTGTGGTGGATATATACACCAGCGCGCCGGCTAATGGGGCAGATACGCAGGGTGACACCACCAGAGCAGACAGCACGCCAATCACAAATACGCTCAGAACCTGTCCGCCTTTCTGATTCTGGCTGATGCTGTTAAGGCGGTTACGCAGGCCGGAGGGCAGCTGCAGTTCATAGACGCCGAACATCGCCAGAGCCAGCAGGGCAAAAAGCAGGGCAAAAGCGATCAGGACCGCAGGCGTCTGCATCCAGGCCTGAATATTGGCGCCGGCGCCGAGCAGTCCTACCGTCAGGCCGGCAAGGGCATAGGTGACCGCCATGCCCAGAACATAGATCGACGACAGCACAAAGCCTTTGCGTCCGGAGGTATTACCCTGGCCCAGCACCACGCTGGTCAGAATCGGCACCATAGGCAGCACGCAGGGGGTAAAGGTCAGGCCCAGCCCGAGCAGAAAAAACAGCCCCAGTACAGCGGCGAAGCTGCGGTTGGCAAACCAGCTGTTATCGTCGGATACGGCCGGTTTATCCGTTGCTGTTGGCGTGATGGCGTTGCCGGAAGTCTGTGTGTTGTCTTGCGGCAGCAGTGAGGCCGGGGCTTCAAGATCTGCAGCGGTGAGTTGAATGGGTTGGCGCTGTGGGGGATAGCACAGGCCGGCATCGGCACAGCCCTGATAATGCAGAATGGCTTCACCCGGCTGCAGGCCGGTGAGGTGAAATTCCACATCCAGTGGACCGTAATACGCAGTGACCAGACCGAAGGCTTCGTCTTCTTTTTCTTTACCCGGCAGAGAGAAATACGAAGGCTCGATTTTTTCTTCACCCTGAGTAACGAAAATACGGTGCTGGTAAAGATAGTAACCATCAGCTGAATTCCAGCTGGCGGTCAGGGTGCCGGGAACAATGTCAAACTGCAGTGGAAAGGCCTGATCCACCGGCAGAAAGTCAGGCTCATCGTTACCGACCAGCGAATCCAGAATCCCGGCGGTGGCATTAAAGCTCAGCAGCAGGCCCGCAAGCACAGAACAGATCAGCCTGGTGCCGGTAAATCGGGTGCCAATACTTTTATCGCTAAACAAATTGGTCAGCAGTTTCACCGCAGGCTCCTGTGGGTGGTCAGCGTTTTAAGGTTACTGGTTACGTTGTACCGCCAGCAAAGCCAGTGCATCCAGGGCATCACGGGCAGGGCCCTCAGACAGAATGCTCAGCTGACGACGGGCTTCGGCAACACAGTTGTCGGCTTTGGTGCGGGTGTAATCGATAGAGCCTAATTCGTGGACAATGTTCAATACTTCGCTCATGTCCTCCAGACCGCCCTTACGGATGGCACTGCGCACCAGCTTGCGCTGCTCTTCACTGCCATTGGCCATGGCGTGAATCAGTGGCAGGGTTGGCTTGCCTTCGGCCAGATCATCACCGACGTTTTTGCCCATGGCGGCGGCATCACCGTCGTAATCCAGCACGTCATCAATCAGCTGGAAGGCCAGACCCAGTTCGCGGCCATAAATGCGCATGGCTTCGCGCTCTTCTTCAGAACGGTTGAGCAGGCTGGCCATACCCCATGTAGCGGCTTCAAACAGCATGGCGGTCTTGCCCTGAATCACGTCCATATACTGAGCTTCCGTGGTATCCGGGTTCTTGACATTGGTCAGCTGCAGGACTTCACCTTCGGCGATCACGCTGGTGGCGGTGGCGAGAATTTTCTGTACCGGCAGGTTTTCCAGCTCAACCAGCATTTCAAAGGAGCGGCTGTAAAGGAAGTCACCGACCAGAACACTGGAGGCGTTGCCCCACTTGGCGTTGGCTGTCGGGTTGCCACGGCGCATATCCGAGGTGTCGACCACGTCATCGTGAAGCAGGGTAGCGGTATGCAGGAATTCAATAACAGTGGCCAGCTTTACTGCGCGTTCATCGCACTCGCTGAATGCTTTGGCGGTCATCAGTACTAACAGGGGACGAATACGTTTGCCGCCGCTGGAAACAATATAGTCGGCGATTTTCTCCACCAAAGGCACACGGGACGCCAGCTGCTGGTGAATAAGACGGTCTACTGCCTGAAATTCCTCGCTGATAACAGCAAGAATGTCTTGAATCTGCATGAACAAATAAGCCTTGTCGGAGCCGGCTCTGGGCCAGCTGTCATTGGGTCGGCCGCAAGTTTAGCGGCAGCGCAGCAGCGGGACAACGAGGGGCAGGCGGAAAATCTGAAATATTGCTACAATCGCCCGGCAAGCGGGTTGCGCGGGGGATTCTGTTGGGGTATAGTCTCGCGCCCCGAAATTCTGCTCCCTGCCATATGGAAACCAGAGCGTTGCCAGTAGAAGCAGGCTTAAGAAGCAGCCATAAAATTGCCTGACAGATCAGGCATAAAGCGGAGATGTACAGATATGTACGCTGTAGTAGTGACTGGCGGTAAACAGTACCGCGTTGAAGAAGGTCAGACTCTGAAAGTTGAAAAACTGGAAGTTGCGACCGGTGAATCTGTCGATCTGGAAAAAGTTCTCCTGATCGGTAACGGTGACGATGTTAAGATCGGTGCACCAGTTGTTGAAGGCGCTAAAGTAGTTGCAGAAGTTGTAGCTCACGGTCGTCACAAAAAAGTGAAGATCCTGAAGTTCAAGCGTCGTAAGCACCACATGAAACAAATGGGCCACCGTCAGTGGTTCACTGAACTGAAAATCACCAGCATCGCTGGTTAATCTTCAAACTTAACGTTTAATCCCGGGGTCCGGGGATCGGCCAGATCAACGCATCCGCAGTGTTGCAGAGACCCCAGAACAGGAGAAGACCACCATGGCACACAAAAAGGCTGCTGGTAGTACCCGTAACGGTCGTGATTCCGAAAGTAAACGCCTTGGCGTAAAACTGTTCGGCGGTCAGGCTGCTAAAGCCGGTAACATCATCGTTCGTCAGCGCGGCACCAAATTCCACGCTGGTACCAACGTAAAAATCGGTCGTGACCACACTCTGTTCGCGACTGTTGACGGCACTGTAACTTTCGAAGTGAAAGGCCCGCAGAACCGTAAATTTGTAAGCATCGTTCCAGCAGCTTAATCCGCTGTAACCGCTTACCCGGCGCCCTGACTCCATAATTTGAAGTCGGGGCGTTTTTGTTTGTTTTTTAAGGCCTTCAGGGCCACTTGTTGAGGTTGAGCATGAAATTTGTCGACGAAGCGCGCATTACCGTTCAGGCGGGCAAGGGCGGTAACGGCTGCCTGAGCTTCCGTCGGGAAAAGTTTGTTCCCAAAGGTGGCCCGGATGGTGGCGATGGTGGTGACGGCGGCTCCGTTTTTCTGGAAGCCAACGATTCCATCAATACGCTGATTGATTACCGCTATACCCGCCACTATCAGGCGCAGAATGGTCAGGGCGGTTCCAGCCGTAACTGTACCGGTGCCAAAGGTGAAGACCTGGTATTGATGGTGCCGATCGGTACCACGGCCATTGATGAAGATACCGGTGAAATCCTGGGTGATATCACCGCAGCCGGTCAGCAGCTGATGGTCGCCCGGGGTGGTTTCCATGGTCTGGGGAATACCCGTTATAAATCCAGTACCAACCAGGCGCCGACTCAGACCAAGCCCGGTCAGCCGGGGGAATCCCGTAACATCAAACTGGAACTCAAAGTTCTGGCAGACGTCGGACTGTTAGGGCTGCCAAATGCCGGTAAGTCCACTTTGATCCGTGCGGTATCGGCGGCCAAGCCAAAAGTGGCGGACTACCCGTTCACTACGCTGGTACCGAATCTGGGTGTGGTAAAAATCGAAGATCACCGCAGCTTTGTGGTGGCAGACATTCCGGGTCTGATTCCGGGCGCCTCCGATGGTGCTGGTCTGGGTACCCGCTTCCTGAAGCATCTGGTACGTACTCACCTGCTGCTGCACGTTGTGGATATGGCGCCGTTTGACGACACTGATCCTGCCGAAGCTGTGCAGGCCATTGCCAATGAGCTGGAACAGTTCTCGCCGGGGCTGGCGCAGCGTGACCGCTGGCTGGTGCTGAATAAGCTGGACATGGTGCCGGAAGAAGAGCGTGATGCCCGTTGTCAGGACGTGGTTGACCGTCTGCAATGGACCGGGCCTGTTTATCGCGTTGCGGCGATTAATAAAGAAGGTACTTTCCCGCTGTGTGGTGACATCATGCGCTACATCGAGGAGCGTCGTCAGCGTGCAGCGGATGATGAAGATTTTGCCGCTCAGATTATGGCAGAGCGTGAGCAAGTGGAAATTGAAGCCCGCGAGCACATTGAACTTCTGTCTGAGCGCCGTCGCCAGTTACGTGAGCTGGAGCAGGATGATGATGATGACGACGATGATTATGACGTCGAAGTCATTTATACCCGCGAATAAAAACATATTCTTGTGTGCTGACGGAGCAACAGACAGATCATGACAGGCGAAGTACTTACCTCACGGGCCGTGCTGAAACAGCGTAAGCGGTGGGTGATCAAAATCGGCAGCGCTTTGCTGACCAATGATGGCCAGGGGTTGAATCGCGAAGGTATGGGCGGCTGGGTAGACCAGATCGCCCGCCTGCTGGAACTTGGCCATGAAGTGGTGCTGGTTTCTTCCGGATCTGTTGCCGAAGGCATGACCCGTCTGGGCTGGAAAACCCGCCCGGATGAGGTGCATAAGCTGCAGGCCGCCGCCGCTGTCGGTCAGATGGGGCTGGTGCAGGCCTATGAAACGGCTTTTTCTTCCCATCAGCGCACCACCGCGCAGATTCTGCTGACCCATGATGATCTCAGTGATCGCAAGCGCTATCTGAATGCGCGTACTACCCTGCGTCAGCTGCTGAAACTCGGCGTGGTTCCGATTGTTAATGAAAATGACACCGTGGTCACCGACGAAATCCGTTTCGGTGATAACGATACCTTAGGTGCACTGGTTGCCAATCTGGTGATGGCCGACCTGCTGGTGATTCTGACCGACCAGAACGGCTTGTATACCGCCGACCCGCGTTCTAACCCGGATGCTGAGCTGATCACCGAAGGCCGTGCCTCTGATTCGCGTTATCTTTCGATGGCCGGTGGTGCAGGCTCACTGGGTCGTGGCGGTATGCTGACCAAGATTAAAGCAGCACGTCTGGCATCCCGTTCCGGCGCCGATACCCTGATCGTCGGCGGCCGCATTGATGATGTGATCACCCGTGTGCATCAGGGCGAGGTGCTGGGCACCTTGCTGGTAGCGGATCAGGAGCCGGTGGCTGCGCGTAAGCAGTGGATTGCCGGACACCTGCAGACTCATGGTGAGCTGGTGCTGGATGCCGGTGCGATCAAAGCCCTGCGTGACGGTGGCCGCAGCCTGTTGCCGGTTGGTGTATCGGCTGTGCGCGGTCGTTTCGAACGTGGTCAGGTGGTTGCCTGTGTAGACGAAAACGGCAATCTGGTGGCGAAAGGGCTGGTTAATTACGACGATGCTGACGCCGCAAAAATCATACGCACGGACAGCCGTGATCTGGATAAGGCTCTGGGGTATATTGCCGAGCCGGAAATGATTCACCGCGATAATCTGACGGTGCTGTATCCGCTGTAAACCGATTCTGTTTAACCGCAGTCTGTATCTGACTGCCGGTTCTGAACGCTATAACAACGAGGAATCTCATGATTGAGAACGTGAAAGTCGCTGCTCTGGATGTCAGCAATGAAGCGCCATTTACCCTGTTTGGTGGCATGAATGTACTGGAAAGCCGTGATCTGGCGATGTCCATCTGTGAACACTATGTAAAAGTGACAGAGAAGCTGGGCATTCCGTATGTGTTCAAGGCGTCCTTCGACAAAGCCAACCGTTCCTCAATTAATTCTTACCGTGGTCCGGGCATGGAAGAAGGTCTGAAGATTTTTGAAGAAATCAAAAAGACCTTCAATGTGCCACTGATTACTGACGTACATGAACCGTATCAGGCTGCACCTGTGGCGGAAGTGGTTGATGTGATCCAGTTGCCGGCATTCCTCGCCCGTCAGACCGATCTGGTGGTGGCAATGGCGGAAACCGGTGCGGCAATCAATGTGAAGAAACCTCAGTTTCTGGCGCCTCATGAAATGCGTCATATCATCAAAAAGTTTGCTGAAGCCGGCAACGAACGGGTGATGCTGTGTGAGCGTGGTTCCAGCTTTGGTTACAACAACCTGGTGGTGGATATGCTGGGTATGGATGATATGAAGTCCATGGCACCGGTTATTTTTGACGCCACGCATGCGCTGCAGCGTCCGGGCGGCCGTGCAGATTCTGCCGATGGTCGTCGCCAGCAGGCGTTCCAGCTGGCCCGTTCCGGTATGGCATTGGGTATTGCAGGTCTGTTCCTGGAAGCTCATCCAAACCCTGCTGAAGCCAAGTGTGATGGCCCTTGTGCCTTGCCGCTGGACAAACTGGAGCCATATCTGGCGCAGATGAAGGCAGTGGATGATCTGGTGAAATCCTTTGAGAAGGTAATCATCGACTGATTACGTCCGTATGGATTGAATCAAAAGCGCACAGCCTGTATTATGTGCGCCCTTAGTTGACAGGGGTGGGCCGCTTCAGCATAATCCCGCCCCTCTCAGAATTAACGAATAACCAAATTTGAGGAGCCGACTGTGGCAAATTCCGCTGGTTCTCGTAAACGCGCCCGTCAGGCTATCAAACGTCGTGCCCGTACTGTGGCTCTGCGCTCCATGGTGCGTACTTACATCAAGAAAGTACAATCCGCTGTAGCGACAAACGACTATGAACAGGCCCAGGCTGCGTTTACTAAAGCACAACCTTATATCGACAAGATGGTAAACAAAGGCATCCTGCACAAAAACGCAGCTGCCCGTACCAAGAGCCGTCTGAACGCTAAGGTATTTGCTCTGAAAGGCTGATCTCTGATCAATCTTCAGGCTACAGAAAAACCCGCTTTGGCGGGTTTTTCTGTTTCTGGGCTGAGAGTATGATCAGCCCACTCTGACATAAAGGGGCAGGAAGCAGAACATGGCCGAGTCGCCGGTTAAATCATCCACTGAAAACAGTCCGGGCCTGTTGCGCTCATCCTCCGTCGTCAGTGTGATGACTCTCGTCAGCCGGGTGTTAGGGCTGATCCGGGACGTAGTGGTGGCACAGTATTTCGGTGCCCGTGCCGACGCTTTCTTTGTCGCTTTTAAAATCCCGAATTTCTTTCGCCGCTTATTTGCCGAGGGCGCGTTCTCCGTCGCCTTTGTACCGGTCCTGAGCGAATACCGCCGGTTGCGGCCGCTGGATGAAGTACGGCTGTTGATCGCCCGGGTGTCCGGGCTGCTGGGGATGGCTCTGTTGGCTATCACCGTGCTGGCGGTGTTGTTTGCTGACTATCTGCCCTGGGTGTTTTCCCCCGGGTTTCGTGATGATCCGGCTAAATTTGCTCTGACCGGCGACCTGCTGCGTATTACCTTTCCCTATCTGCTTTTTATCTCGCTGACGGCGTTTGCCTCCAGTGTGCTGAATGCCTACGGCCGCTTTGCTGTGCCAGCCTTTACTCCTGTGTTGCTCAACGTTTGCCTGATTTTTGCCGCTGTGGTGATGAGCGACTGGTTTGAAGAGCCGCTGTTTGCGCTGGCTTGGGGGGTATTCCTGGCGGGTCTGGTGCAGCTGGTGTTTCAGTTACCGTTTGTTGCCCGCCTGGGCCTGCTGGTGCGACCTGTGTATGTGCGACACGATGAAGGTGTCAGCCGCATCGGTAAGCTGATGATTCCAGCGTTATTTGGGGTGTCGGTCAGTCAGATTAACTTGCTGCTGGATACGCTGCTGGCCTCTTTTCTGGAAAGTGGCTCGGTCAGCTGGCTGTATTATTCCGACCGCCTGAATAACCTGCCACTGGGGGTGTTTGCCATCGCCATCGGCGTAGTGATTCTGCCATCACTTTCCGGTAAACACGCAGCCAACGACGGTGATGCCTTCTCGCGCACATTGGACTGGGCGGTGCGCATGGTATTCCTGCTGGCCTTGCCTGCGGCACTGGCGCTGGTGGTGCTGGCGACCCCTCTGATGTCGACCATCTTTTATCACGGTGAAATCACCGCCTATGACATCGGCAAGATGACTATGAGCCTGCAGGCGTATGGTTCGGGCTTGCTGGCGTTTATGCTGATTAAGGTGCTGGCGCCTGGCTATTACGCCCGCCAGGACACCAAAACCCCGGTGAAGATCGGTATTCAGGCCATGGTGGTGAATATGGTGCTGAATCTGGCGCTGGTTTTTCCGCTGCAGCATGTCGGGCTGGCACTGGCGACTTCTCTTTCAGCCTATTACAACGTCTTTATGCTCTATCGCGGGCTGCGTAAAACCGATGCTTATCAGCATCAGAGCGGCTGGCTGACGTTTATTCTGAAGTTGCTGGCCGCCAATCTGGCTCTGTTTGGCGTGATGTTCTGGCTGATGGGCGGTGCAGGGCAGTGGCTTGAATGGAGCGCGCTGGATCGTTCGCTGTGGCTGACGGTAATCGTGGTGGCCGGTGTGGTGACTTACTTCGCGGTACTGATTGCAGCGGGGCTGCGCCTGCGTCATCTGCGTGGATCGGTTTTCTGACAGCAGGTAAGTGGTCACTGACTGGCCAAATGGCTGTTACCCGAGGGTCAGGTTAGCTATAATCCGGCCTTTTATTTTTACCGGGTTATTGATCAATGCGCCTGTTGCGTGGGCTTCACAACATTCCAGCAGAATTCAAAGGCTGTGCTGCGACCATCGGCACCTTTGATGGTCTGCATCTGGGCCATCAGCGCATCATTCATTCGCTCAAAGCCGTGTCTGAACGACATGGTGTGCCGACCCTGGTCATGCTGTTCGAACCTCAGCCGAAAGAATTCTTTGCCCCGGATGCGGCACCTGCCCGTTTGGCCAATCTGCGCGAGAAACTGCAGGATCTGAAGCAAGAGAACGTCGATTATGTTCTCTGCCTGCCATTCAATCAGGCGCTGCGCTCTATGTCGGCAGATGCCTTTATCAAAGACATTCTGATCAGCGCGCTGGGGATCAAACACCTGATCGTTGGTGACGATTTCCGCTTTGGCTGTGATCGCAGCGGCGACTATCAGCTGCTGCGTGAGTACGGCGATAAGTACGGCTTTGATGTGCAGGATTCACCGACCCACGAACTGGATGCTGAACGCATCAGCAGTACCCGTATCCGTTCGGAGCTGGCAGCCAATAATCTGGTGCGTGCAGCGCACATGCTGGATCGCCCGTATCACATGTCCGGGCGCATCGCTTACGGCCGCCAGTTGGGTCGTCTGCTGGATACGCCAACAGCCAATGTGATGGTGCATCGCCGCAAGCTGCCGCTGACCGGTGTGTATGCGGTTTACGCCACGTTAGAAGAAAGTGGCGAGAAATTTCAGGGTGTCGCCAATATTGGTGTGAAACCAACGGTAACCGGTGATGCCAAACCATCGCTGGAAGTGCACCTGTTTGATTTTGACGGCAGTCTCTATCACCAGCACCTGACGGTAGAGTTTGCGCACAAAATCCGTGATGAAAAGAAGTTTGATGGAATCGACGCTCTGCGGGCTGCTATCGAACACGATAAGCAGACTGCCAGACAATATTTTGCCGCTCTGAACGACTGATCTCAGAGCCATAATCGTGATGTTTTAAAAGTGACCGAATATGAACGATAAAGTGGAAAGCCAGTACAAATCGACGCTGAACCTGCCTGACACCGAATTTCCGATGCGCGGCAATCTGGCAAAACGCGAACCGGATATGCTGAAGCGCTGGGAAGAAACCGGCCTGTATCAGAAAATCCGTGAAGCCCGTGCAGGTCGCGATAAATTTATTCTGCACGATGGCCCTCCTTATGCGAACGGCAATATTCATATCGGTCACGCCGTTAACAAAATTCTGAAAGACATCATCGTTAAATCTCAGACTCTGGATGGCAAAGACGCGCCATATGTACCGGGCTGGGATTGTCACGGTCTGCCGATCGAGCTCAAGGTTGAAGAAAAAGTCGGTAAAGTCGGCGATAAAGTCACTGCATCTGAATTCCGTAAGCACTGCCGCGAATACGCTGCACAGCAGGTTGATGGTCAGCGTCGTGATTTTAAACGCCTGATGGTATTGGGTGACTGGGATAATCCTTATCTGACGATGAATTTTAATTTCGAGGCGGACATCATCCGTACTCTCGGCAAAATCATCGACAATGGTCATCTGCACAAAGGTTTCAAACCGGTTAACTGGTGTCCGGATTGTGGTTCTGCACTGGCAGAAGCTGAGGTGGAATATCACGATAAAAAATCCATCGCGATTGATGTGAAATTTGCCTTTGCTGATAACGCCGCGCTGTTAAAAGCGTTTGCTGCGGATGAATCGCTGGCGGCAAAAACCATCAGCATTGTGATCTGGACTACCACACCGTGGACACTGCCGGCTAACGAAGCCGTCTCTGTGCATCCAACGCTGGATTACTCTCTGGTACTGCTGAAAGAGCAGGACGAAATTCTGCTGCTGGCGGCGGATCTGGTGGCGGATGCCATGAGCCGTTACGGCATTGCTGAAGCTGGCTTCGAAATCGTTGCCACGGCTAAAGGCGCTGCCTTCGGTCAGATGGAAGAGGGCAGTGAAGCACCGTTTAAAGTGCAGCATCCGTTTATGCCAGCCGCTGATGGTGGTGTGAAGCTGGTGCCTGTTATTACTGGTGATCACGTAACCGCCGATTCCGGTACAGGTTCTGTTCATACTGCACCAATGCACGGTGCGGATGACTTTGTGGTATCCAAACGCTTTGACGTTAAATCTGACGAAATGCTGGTGGGTGGTGACGGTAACTTCATCAGCAATCCTACTCTGGATGCGCTGGAATTATCCGGCCTGAGCACCGCCGATAAAGGCAACTTCCGCGTACTGGGTATCCTGGCGGAAAAAGGCGCGTTGCTGAAAAAAGAAAACATTAAGCACAGCTATCCACATTGCTGGCGTCACAAGTCGCCGATTATTTTCCGCGCGACGCCACAGTGGTTTATCAGCATGAAACAGAATGGTCTGCTGGAGCAGGCCATGCACGAAGTACACAACACGGTTGAATGGCGTCCGGGTTGGGGTAAAGCCCGTATCGAAAGCATGATGACCGACCGCCCTGACTGGTGTATTTCCCGTCAGCGTACCTGGGGTGTGCCGATTGCACTGTTCGTACACAAAGACACCAGTGAACTGCACTCGGATTCTGCTGCACTGATTGAAAAAGTCGCATTAAAAGTAGAAGAGAAAGGCATTGATGCCTGGTTCGATCTGGAGCCATCTGAACTGCTGGGCGACGAAGCCGATCAATACGTTAAAGTGATTGATACGCTGGACGTATGGTTCGATTCCGGTGTGACTCACACAGCGGTATTGCGCCAGCGTGACGAACTGAAATTCCCGGCAGAAATGTACCTGGAAGGTTCGGATCAGCATCGTGGCTGGTTCCAGAGTTCCCTGCTGACCAGTGTGGCGGCGTATGGCACTGCGCCATATAAAACGGCGCTGACTCACGGTTTCACTGTGGATGGCGAAGGCCGCAAAATGTCCAAATCACTGGGCAACACGGTTGAACCACAGAAAGTGATCAATCAGCTGGGTGGCGATATTCTGCGCTGGTGGGTAGCAGATACCGATTACAGCGGTGAAATGACCGTTTCTGATGAAATTCTGAAACGTACCGCTGACTCATACCGTCGTGTACGTAATACCTGTCGCTTCCTGTTGGCCAACATCAACGGCTTTAATCCGGCAACGGATATGGTCGCCGGTGATGAGTTGCTGCCACTGGATGCCTGGATGGTGGATTACACCCGCAAGCTGCAGGAAAAAGTCATCGCCTGTTACCTGGATTATGACTTTAAAACCCTGACAAAAACCCTGATGAACTTCTGTGTGACCGAGCTGGGTGGCTTCTACCTGGATGTCATTAAAGACCGTCAGTACACCTGCAAAGCCGATGGTCTGCCACGCCGCAGTGCCCAGACCGCGCTTTATCATGTGCTGGAAGCCATGGGCCGCTGGATCGCGCCTGTGCTGTCTTTTACCGCAGAAGAAATCTGGGAAAACCTGCCGGATCGCAAAGAAGACTCTGTGATGCTGGCTGAGTGGTATACCGATTTCCCACAAACCGGTGCCAGCCTGTTTGATGACGAGTTCTGGGATGACATCATCAAGGCCAAAGAGGCCGTCAACGGCGCACTGGAAAAAGCCCGTGGCGACAAAACCATTGGTGCCAGCCTGAGCGCGGATGTTGTGCTGTATGCCAAACCAGAGCTGAAAGCACAGCTGGAAAAACTGGAAAACGAACTGCGTTTTATCCTGATTACTTCCGGCGCCGAAGTGAAAGACTTCGACGACAACGCAGGCGATGCTACTGAGCTGGATTCTCTGCGCGTTGCCGTAACAGCATCAGAGCATGAAAAATGCGAACGCTGCTGGCACCACACAGATGATGTTGGTGCAGATGAGAAGCATCCGACTCTGTGTGGCCGCTGTGTGGAAAACGTTGAGGGCGACGGCGAAGTCCGTCGTTTCGGCTGATGGCTGCAAAAAAGTCTGCGCTGATCTGGTTGTGGTTAGCGCTGGCTGTGTTTGTGGTGGATTTTGCCACCAAGCAGCTGGCGGAAAATATGCTGAATTACGGCCAGGCAGTGAACCTTCTGCCTGTGCTGGATTTTACCCTGCTGTATAACCCCGGTGCGGCATTCAGTTTTCTTGCTGATCAGGGCGGCTGGCAGCGTTGGTTTTTTACCGCAATATCTGTTGGTGTGAGCCTGATGCTGATTATCTGGCTGAAGCGTCTGCCCCGTGGTCAGGTGCTTTTGCCCAGCGCACTGTCGCTGATTCTTGGCGGTGCTATAGGTAATCTGTTTGATCGTCTGGTGTACGGTCACGTGGTGGATTTTATTTCTGTGCACTGGGACAAATCCTATTTTCCGGCATTTAATATTGCCGATTCCGCCATTACCGTTGGCGCCGTGCTGATGGCACTGGATGTTTTGCGGGAAATGAAGCAGGAAAAAAAGCAGGCGTGAATGCCTGAAGAGAGAGAATAATGAGCGTTGCTGAAATTCAACAGGGTAGCAAAGTAAGTATGCACTTTGCGATTAAATTACCGGACGGCCAGGTGGTGGATTCTACCTTTGAAAAAGCGCCGGCTGAATTCGCTATGGGCGACGGTAATCTGCTGCCGGGC
>PAJK01000100.1 GCA_002706025.1 Oceanospirillaceae bacterium | reverse complement strand
GAAAGAACCCGAGGCCGGGCAGGCCTCGAATGGTGAAGATAAGCAAAACCCGTTATCCGGTGAATCGCAATGCTGCTCCGCTTAAGTGAACAGCATTGCGGCTTATGCCGGGTTTTTTTATGGCCGGAAAAAACCTGATCAAAAATGCAACAGCCTTGTGCTCATTTCTGATTTCATCCGGCTAACTAATTTTACAATTATCATTTATCATACGCGCCGAACATTTCCGTCCGCCTTATCCGGATTGCGCAATACCATGGCACCGCAACGACTCAGGGACAGCCTGGAAGAACTCATTTGCAAGGAAGCAATCCACACACACTTACAGCCGATTGTCGATCTGAGACACAATCAGCCGGTAGGCTATGAAGCACTGACCCGGGGCAACCCTGGCCATATGCTGCAGCGCCCGGATCTTATGTTTCAGGCTGCCAACCAGTTTGAACGCATTCCCGACCTCGAAGCCCTGTGTATCCGTTATGCAATCGAGCACTTTGCCGGTCGCAGCACCGAAGGCCAGTTGTTTCTCAATATCTGCCCGCAGACGTTGCTGCACTTTTCCGGCACGCTGGATGTGATAACCAAACATCTGGAAGCAGTATCTCTGTCGCCACGCCATGTGGTGCTGGAAATTTCCGAACGCTTCCCGATCGAAAACGCCGACACCTTTATCCAGCTGATTAATGAACTGAAGCAGGTTGGCTACGGCATTGCCATCGACGATCTCGGCAGCGGCTACTCGGGTCTTAAGCTCTGGTCACAGATCCGCCCGGATTATGTAAAAATCGACCGGCATTTTATCGACCGCATCGATCAGGACCCGGTGAAACAGGCCTTTGTTACGTCAGTAGTTCACCTGTGTGAACAGCTGCAGTGTGAAATCATTGCCGAAGGTATTGAGCGCCTGGGCGAAATGAAACTGCTGCGCTCACTGGGCATTCATATCGGTCAGGGCTATCTGCTGGGCAAACCCGCACGGGAGCCTGCGTTTATCATTCCGGATAAAACCGCGCAAAAGAGCAGCCGCTACTGCGAAGGACTGGATGCCCCGGTTATTCACCTGTGTCAGCCTGCGATATGCACGGGTCCGGATGTTACCTTGGGGGAAGCCGAAGCACTCTTTGCCGATAATCCGCAG
Source organism: Oceanospirillaceae bacterium (assembly GCA_002706025.1). Lineage (GTDB taxonomy): Bacteria > Pseudomonadota > Gammaproteobacteria > Pseudomonadales > Oceanobacteraceae > Venatoribacter. The sequence continues at coordinate 16,020 of PAJK01000100.1, read as the reverse complement.
TTGATGTCAGTACCGGTTTTGCAGGATGATTTCCCATTGGGTGTACTGCACCGCCATCAGTTGCTGGAAGTTTTTGCCAATCACAATGGCCGCACGCTGAATGAATACCGGCCTGTACATGAGCTGATGCAGAAAGATCCTGTTATTGTCGATGGCAGCATGACACTGGAAGCCGTCAGCCGCCTGATGACCGACGATGACAGCTATTACCTGCATCAGCACCTGATCGTTACCCGCGATGGCCACTACGCAGGGCTGGTAAAAACCAAAGATCTGCTGAAGCGCATTACCACTAACCAGATTCAGAAAGCACGTTACGCCAACCCGCTCACTATGCTGCCGGGCAATGTGCTGATTGATGAGCATGTCGAAACATTAATCAGACAACACAAGCCGTTTGATTTGTTGTATGCGGATCTCAATCACTTCAAACCCTTCAATGATCATTATGGCTACCGTCAGGGCGATAACGTTATCCGTTGGATCGGTCAGCTTCTGCAGACACACAGCTCAGAGAAAAACTTTGTCGGTCATGTCGGCGGTGACGACTTTATTGTCGTCAGTCAGGAAGAAGACAGCGGCCGTCTATGTGAGCAGATCTTAACAGCCTTCAGTAAGGGCATTGACGCCTTTCACGACAGTGAGGACTGGTACCGGGGCTATCTCAGCAGCACCGACCACAACGGTAATCTGCTCGAATTTCCGTTGCTGAGCCTGGTGATCGGCGTTGTCCCCTACTCTGTGATCAAAGAAGAAAATCCCCATACCCTGCCGCAGATGGCCGTTCAGGTCAGAAAGGAAGCGAAAAGAGAAGCTGAGAAAAATGGCGGCAATCACTGGCAGGTTCTGAGCATAAACCTCAGGCATTCAGATCTTCACTAATGCCGGCAGCTTTTTATCTGTGCGGATTCAAGGCGAAGCTACACTCCGTCACATAACAGAAAGAGACGTTACCAATCTGTCATAAAACCTTAACCCGGCCACCTTAGCTTTCCTGCTTTTTATTTCGGATTGCACCGTCATGTCGCCACAACTTCTGCAGGACAGTCTGGAAGAGCTCATCAGCAAGGAAGCAATACACACACATCTGCAACCCATCGTCGATTTGAGCCGCAATGAAGTTCTCGGCTTTGAAGCGCTGACCCGTGGCGACCTGACCCATATGCTGCAGCGGCCGGATCTCATGTTTCAGGCAGCCAATCAGTTTGACCTGGTGCCACAACTTGAATCACTCTGTATCCGCACAGCCGTTGCTCATTTTTCCCGCTTCTGCATCAGCGGCCGTCTGTTTCTCAATATCTGCCCACAAACGCTTTTTCATTTTGCCGATACGCTGGATGAACTGACCAGTCACTTGCAGGTTGTTGAGCTGACGCCCAGAGATGTTGTTCTGGAAATTTCCGAACGCTTTCCGATTGAACACGCCGACCGCTTTGTCGAACTGATCAACCGCCTGAAAAAACTGGGATATGGTATCGCAATTGATGATCTGGGCAGTGGCTACTCCGGCCTCAAGCTGTGGTCTCAGATCCGTCCGGACTATGTAAAAATCGACCGGCACTTTATCGACCGGATTGATCAGGACCCGGTTAAGCAGGCCTTCGTGACCTCCGTTGTTCATCTGTGCGATCAACTGAAATGCGAAGTGATCGCTGAAGGGATTGAACGGCTCGGTGAAGTAAAACTGTTGCGCTCACTGGGTATTCATATCGGTCAGGGGTACCTGCTGGGCAAGCCCGCCAGTGAGCCTGGGTTTATCCCCCTCGATGCCAGCCGCAACGACTGCAGTATTCAGGGCCTGGGGCTGGATCTTCCCATCGGTTTTCTCGCGCAACAGACAGACACCATAGCCGCGGAAACACTGCTTAAAGAAGCCGGGAGCCTGTTTAATGACCGTCCACAACTGATGTCGATTCCGGTATTGCATGACAACCGGCCAATCGGCCTGTTACATCAGCGCAAAGTGCTGGAGACCTTTGCCCAGCCATATGGCCGCGCATTATTTGAACGCAAGAAAGTTGACGAACTGATGCAGCGTAATCCGCTGATTGTCGATCGCAGCATGAGCATTGAGTCCGTCAGCCATCTGGTGACGGAAGATGAAGACCATTATTTACGCCAGCACCTGATAGTCACCGACGACGGAAATTACTGCGGCATGGTCAACACCAAAGAATTGCTGCGCCGTATTACCAACAGTCAGATTCAGAAAGCGCGCTACGCCAACCCGCTCACCATGCTGCCGGGTAACGTTCTGATTGATGAGCATATTGACGGCCTGCTGGTCAGGCATAAGCCGTTCTGCCTGATGTACGCAGACCTTAATCACTTCAAGCCCTTTAACGATCATTACGGTTATCGTCAGGGCGATAACGTCATCCGCTGGCTCGGCCAGCTGCTGCAATCCGTCTCTACCGACAGCGTATTTGTCGGTCACGTCGGAGGCGATGATTTTATTCTCGTCAGCGACGAATCTGAAGTTGGTGGACTGTGCGCGGAAGTACTGGCGCTGTTTGAATCCGGTATCGCCGGTTTCCACAAAGAAGAAGACTGGAAAGCAGGCTATATCCGTGGCACCGACCGCAATGGCCGGCCGTCAACGTTTCCGTTGCTGAGTCTTGCCATTGGTGTGGTACCGTCTGAACTCATCATTGATGAAGATGCACAAACGCTGGCCAGACTGGCAGCCGATGCAAAAAAAGTAGCGAAGAAAAACGGCGGCAATCACTGGCAGGTACTGAACAGGTATTAAACCCGATTCAGTACCCCGAAAAGCAGGAAGTCAGTACTGCAGCGTCAAAGGACGGTTACAGACACTCGAGCTCCATAGTGGTTTCAAACTGGAAGTTCGACTGCACAGTATGACGTTCAGCGAAGAACAGATCGAAATCATAAGAGTGGTAAGGCTCGATACCCAGCTCTTCAGCCACAGAATCCAGATCCAGAGTCTTTTCAATCACAGAGTGAATACCACCAACTTCCATGGCTAACTTACCGTTAATAAACAGGTAAAGGTCGTCGTCACCACGGAAGGTAAAGGTATCACCCGGCGCATAGAAGAAGCGCAGATGTGTTTCCAGAGTGAAATGGTAGTTATGATAATTATGTTCATTACCAAAACCTTCACCATCAATCGGGAAGAAAGAGTTATTCGTATACTTCCAGCGCGTATAACCGGCACCGGAACCTTCATTCACCATCGTCAGTGATTTATTGATGGCGATGTTCACGCCCTCAACGTTGCGGTACCACTGATCAAAATATTCTTTGCCATTGGTGGTCAGGGTCGTGCCTTCTTCACCTGGCGCATACACAGGACGACGATCCGGACCGATATCGGTGGCGACGATATTATGATCTTCGCCCATAATCGGGTTTTCAAAATCCGGATGGCTGGAACGGAAGTCGCGGATGACCACCGGGAAAGTTCGGAAGGCTTCGTCTTCCGCCACCACACAGGTGCATTCCTGTTCAAACACAGGGGAAGTCCCGCTGTCCGTTGCCTGAGCAACAGCGGCTGTCAGCACTAACAATGATCCCACTGCCACTTTCAGATTTGACATGACAATCTCCTGCTATCAAATAACGCCGTTCTTAATTAACACCGCAATGTTAGACGAATTCCTGCTTACAGAATGCGACCTGCGTTTACAAAAATTAATATGCTTAAAAGAAAACTGTTAACCCGGTAGCAAATTCAATGTTATGGGTGGTTTTCTTCTTGCTCAGCAGTTCGGTCTCGAACATGTGATCACGGAAATCCATATTCCAGGTCAGCCAGTCCGACAGGATAATGCGGTAACCTGTGCCAAACACCATAGTAAATTGCTCATCACCGGCGAAGGAGGTATTACCAACACCACCAACCAGGTAAAAAGCAGAATTAAATGTTAATTTACTGGTAACAAAGGTTTCACCCGGGAACAGGTTATAACCCACCAGCAGATCGTAATAGCTGTATTTACGGTCACTGTCGGTCAGAATATCCACACCGGAACCGTTAATGGTTTCATAACTGGTGCGACCCGCTTTACTGCGGCCGTAGTTCGCCTGCAGGAAGAAATCTTCCGTGGCATGAAACGACGCTTTAACACCGTATAACGGATGGGTACCGAAATCTTCAATACTGATCATGCCCAGAAAAAAGCCCGCCTCGAACACTTCATTGTCGATTTTTGCTTCTTCGGTTTTACGCGCCTGAACATCCGGCTCAATAATTTTGATCGGATTAATAACGACAGAGCCATCATTGCTGTCTTCTGCCGCTGAAACTGTGACCGGAGCCAATGCAAACCCTGCACCCGCCACACTGATCAGAAGAAGCTGCTGAAACCAATTCGCCATACGTCGTTACCCACTGTGTCGTCATCTACAGAAAATGTCATGCGGCGGTATTCGCCACGCAATACAAAGTTGAAGCCGATGTAATAGTTCACACCACCACCAACCGAATAAAAATCGCCGGTTACTTCGCCGCGTCCCGGCAGGCGGGATTTACGGTTAAAATCCTGGGTGCCGTAGCCCAGCGACAGAAACGGCGAGAAATTCCAGCGGTCGGTCGGTTCTACTAACAGACTGGCCGATTTCATCTCACCTTCGCCGTTATAGGCAAAAAACTTTCCGTACTCGGCTTCCAATCCAAAATACTTATTTAAGCGATAGCCACCCATCACACTGATCTGATCAGAACCATCCTGCGAACCCACGGTGAAACCCACACGGAATTTAGAACGCAGAAAATCGCCCTGACGGGTTTCCGGCAGAGCCACAGGGGTCCCGGTATCTTCCAGCGTACGTGCCAGGCTTTCACGGGTTACCCAACCGGTTTTGCCACGTTTGTCAGCGATCAGATACCAGGTCGTGCGACGACTGACCACGGCAATATCTTCACCCTTTTCAACAACATAGATAACCGGGTAACCACGCCCCGGACCTGTGTGCAATTCCAGATACGGGTCAATTACGCGAACTTCCAGCGCACCCGCGATGTCTTCATCAGACACCACCGGCGCTTCACTCTCCGCCTGTGTAACAGCCGCCGATGTCGCCAGCAGCGTAAACGCCAGCATCAGATGTAATTTCATAGATCCACAATATTAAAAGTTGTGCGATGTTAAAAACTGAAGCGGCATTGTAAAAAATGCAGCATCAGACTGCGCGGCAGTGCTTCACTTTAAGAATGTTAACCCCATCACACTGTGCATTTTCGTGCACTCTGTCGTGTCTGTTTGTCAAAGTGCGTCTCTTTTCTGAGCGTGGCGAATCTGATTTTTTTGAACGGGCACAAGTTTTTCAAGCGCATATCCATAGATAATGGCCGCCTGCGACGCTCTGCCAGAGCAGCATCAGGATATTGGGCGAGGAGACGAATGTGCGCTTTGTATGGTTACTGTCAGTACTGGTTTCACTAAATGCCGTGGCGGCTGACGCCAATCTGGATTTCGGCCAGAAAAATTCCGCCCAGAAGGCGCGTGAAGCAATGAACGAAGTGCAGCGCCTGTCCGGCGATATTCAGACACTGAAAGGCCGGGTTATCGATCTGAACAAAGACCTGCGGGTGATGGAAGAAGCTCTGCTGTTCCCCAGCAACACGCAGTTTTCTGTGTTTGTATCAGTGGAAGGCGGCGCATTCTTCACACTGGAAAGCGTCAAACTGAAAATCGACGACAAGCTGGTTTCATCGCATCTCTATTCCGACAAGCAACGCAACGCGCTGGAGCGTGGTGGTGTTCAGAAGCTGTTTGTTACCAACCTGTCGGAAGGCAAGCATGAAATTACCGCCTTCTTTACCGGTATCGGGCCGAATGGCCGCCCGTACAAGCGCGCCGCTGAGCTGACACTGGAAAAAGGTAAAGGAAGCCAGTTTCTGGAAGTCGCCATCTCCGACGACAGTGCCCGCCAGGAACCTGTTTTCGCTATCAAACAATGGTAAGCCGGATGAACAAGTCTCTGCTTTCGCGTCTGCGCACACCATTCCTGATTGCTCCGCTGGTACTGGCTGCGGCGGCGCCATTACAGGCCGCACAGGTTAAGGATCTGGAATTCGGTGGCATCCTGTTCGACTACTATCAGCAGGAATATTTTTCTGCTCTGGTGCAGTACGAATACGCCGCCAGCAAGAATGCTTTGCAGAATCATGGTGATGAAGCCCGCCTGATGAAAGGTGGCATGGCGCTGTCTTATGGTCTGGCGCAGCAGGCGGAGAAAATCTTTAACGAACTGCTCACCCCGGAAGTCGCTGAGCCTCAGCGCAACCGCGCCTGGTTCTATCTGGCCAAGCTCTATTATCAGAAAGCCGACACAGCCAAAGCCGCTCATGCTCTGGTACAGATCGGCGGCAATGTGCCGGCGGATATCGCCGAAGAATACAACTATCTGGCCACCCTGATTAACATCAGCAACAGCCAGATGGGTGCCGCCAATGCCGGTATCGAACAGCTGGCCGGTAACGACCGTCTGCAGCCCTACCTGATTTACAACTACGCCATCCGCCTGCTGAAAAATGAAGACACTCAGGGCGCCATCGCCAATCTAAGCCGCCTGCTGAACCTTATTCAGCAGAAAGAAAGCAAAGAAATGAAAGCGCTGGCCGANCGTGCCCGCCACGCNCTCGCCCGCCTNTCACTGAANGAACAGAATTACGTNGGCGCCTGGAATTACCTGCAGGGTGTCAGCACCACAGGTCTGTATTCCAACCGCGCCCTGCTNACCTACGCCTGGGCAGCGATCAAAATGGAGCAGTATCCNCAGGCGGTTCCGGCGCTGCAGCTGCTGACCCAGCGTTCGATTTCCATTCCGGAAACNCAGGAAGCCAAAGTNCTGCTGGCNCACGTATTCGAAACNCAGGGCGCAAAACGCAGCGCACTGAAGCAGTATCTGCTGGCAGAGAAAGATTTCAAAGGTGGNCTNGAAGCCATCGAACAGGCACGTAAAGTCATTGCCACTCAGGAAATCCCGCAGGAATTTGTCATCAACCTGGAAGCCATGCTGGATGAATCCGACTGGTACGGCATGCAGCCAACGCTGGATTACAACAAGCTNACACCCTTCCTGACTGAGTTAATGGCATCCAACAACTTNTACTCAGTAATCAAAGAGCTGCGNGACTTATATGGCCTGCGCCGCAATCTTGAGTTCTGGCAGATGCAGGTGCATGAACANGAGCTGATTATCCGTATCCGCCGTGAACAGACCGGCGTCGATCAGNTGATGGCNCAGGTAAAACAAACGCAGAACCAGTTTGAAGAATACCGNGACGGCCTGCAGGAATTAAAACTNATGACNCTGACACTGCCGGAATGGGATCAGGAACGCTTNACCGGTTTATGGGAAAACACCATGAAAGAACTGGGTCTGGTCGAAGACAAAGTCGATCAGGTTGCCAGCATCAAAACCCCNTACCGCCTGAGTTANGACCTGGAAGNACAAAGTAAAGTGCTGGCCAAAGAAGTTAACCAGGAACTGAACAACACCAATCAGCTGATCCGCTCACTGGAGAAAGTGATGCGNTCNGTGATTACTGCAGAACTCGACAAACACGAAGAACGAATCCGGTATTACTGGGCACAGGCACGACTGGGTAAAGCCCGCCTGTACGACAAAGCCCTGAATAATATCGACGACACCAGCACCGGAGNACAATGATGAAATATTATGCCGGCATCAGTTTGAGCCTCGCCATCCTGTTNACAGGTTGCGCCTTTGGCAGTGGCAACACAATTGGCGGTTTAAAAGGTCAGGAAACTCAGGAGAGTGATCTCGACTTTGCCAATATGGATCACGCTCAGGTGCGTGATGAATATANAGAACTNCTCGATCTGGTGGATGACGACTTTCTGAAAGANCAGATCGAACGCCGTATCGCCGGTGTATCCATGTCAGGTGGNGATCNGGAAATGGCCGCAGGTACCAAGCCAAGCAAAGGCTACTACCGCGATGCCATTAACTCCTACATCGACATNCTGGAAAAATANCCGAACTCACCAGACAACGCNGAAGTTCTGTATCAGCTGTCCAAAGCCTATGAAATGGAAGGCGANCCNAAAAACGCAGANATCATGCTTAACCGTCTGGTCACCCTGCATCCGGATTATAAAGACATCGCAGAAGCGCATTTCCGCCTCGGCGATATTAACTTTAATAATCAGAATTACCGCGCAGCAGAAGAGCACTANCGCTTNGTNACNACCTCNNNNGCNGACAACCTGAAACTGAATGCCCACTACATGCTGNGNTGGGCACTGTATAAGCGCGCNTTGTTTGATGATGCTCTGGAGTCTTTCGCTTTTGTTCTGGATTCAGTNTTGGATGAACAGGCNACCCGCACNCTGACCAAAGCCGAAAAGCCACTGTTAAAAGACACNCTGCACTCCATCAGNCTGTCGCTGGTNAACGTCGGTGGNGCCAAACAGATTCCGTCAGTGAAAGGNCTGCANAAAAAGTCTTATATCTGGCAGGTNTATGAAAATCTGGGTGGCTACTATCTGGAGAAAAACCGTTACGCCGACAGTGCNGCAACCTATCAGGCNTACATCGACGCCTTTCCGATGGATAAACGCGCACCGGAATTCCANACCCGNTTAATCGCCGCCTACGAAAAAGGCGCTTTCGCCCGTGACGTACTGCTGGCGAAACAGGATTACGTCGCCCGCTACGGCAAAAATACCCGTTACTGGGCTCAGGCCGATGAACCTCTGCGCGCGGATATCACCGCCAACCTGCAGCCCTACCTGATTGAGCTGGCGTCACACTTCCATGCNCAGGCGCAAAAACAGAATGANCTTGCGCAGGAAAAAGAAAAAAGCGATCCGGATCAGTTTAAAACCCTCAGCGGTAAAACCCGTGAGTCTTACGCCAGTGCTACCGGTTACTACGGTGAATACCTGGCCAGCTTCCCACAGGCNGGCGACCGTGCTAAGCAACGNTTCCTGAAAGCCGAAGCGCATTTTGAAGCCGGTCAGTTTTCTCAGGCGGCNGCTGATTATGAAACCGTCAGCTACGACTACAAAGACACTGAATACGGNAACCGTGCCGGCTATGCCGCGATTATCGCCTACCAGAACCGCGTCACTGAGCTGGAAGGAAAAGACAAAGCCAAAGCCGCTGAGCAGGAAAAAGCCGTNGCCAGNATGCTGCGCTTTACCCAGAANTACGATACCGACAAGCGCTCCCCGGCGGTACTGACCAACGCCGCNGANTANCTGTTCAGTCTTAACCGCTATGATGAAGCNATCGACGTNGCCAACGGCCTGATCACCGGNAACAANGCGCTGGACAGCGACCTGAAACAAACCGCTTACGGNATCATTGCTCACTCGTATTATCAGCAGAAGCAATATGTGCCGGCTGCCGANAATTACGACAACCAACGTAAAATTCTCGGACCNAANCANAAAGACTACGTAGCCGTCAGCGAGCGCATGGCAACCTCTGTGTATAAACANGCAGANGAGCNGATTGCCGCNGGNNAAAAACCTGAAGCNGCNCANCAACTGCTGCGTATTAAATCNATTGCCCCNAACAGCAAAGTCCGGGTNATTGCTCAGTACGATGCAGCCGTNATTCTGNTGGCGGAAAAACAATGGNAANCNGCNATCGCCGAACTGNAACAACTGCGTACCCTTTATCCNCAACANGAGCTGGCCGCTGAATTCCCGCGCAAACTGGCCTANGGCTATGAGCAGGANGGTCAGCTGAAACCTGCGGCAGAAACTTACGAGTACCTGTACAAAAACGATCAGGATGCNGAAGTTAANCGNGANGCNCTGTTTGCCGCCGCCGGTCTGCGGGAAAAACTNGGNGAGCTGNAAACCGCCAACGAATACTACAAAACCTGGGCGCGGGATTACGAACANCCATTCGATACCCGTATGGAAGCCCGTTATCACGTNGCACTGACTTACGGTCAGATGAACGACGAAGCCCGTAANCTTTACTGGCTGCGCCGTATTGATGAAGGTGANGCTGAAGCAGGCGCACAACGTACCGACCGTTCGCGCTGGCTGGCCGCCTGGGCATCCGTAGAATACGGTGANTACTTCGCCAAAGAATTCAGCAAGCGTCGCCTGACNGCCAGCAACCTCAACACTGCCCTGCCGAAAAANCAGGAACTGATGCAGGANGCCATCAGCCGTTATGAGAAAGCCGCAGGTTACGGCATGCTGGAATTCACCACCAAGTCGACCTACAAAATCGCCAGCCTGTATCAGGAAATGGCCGGTGATCTGCGCACCATGAAGACACCAGCGGGTCTGTCTGAACAGGATGCCGCCATGTTCGCCAGTCTGGTAGAGCAGCAGGCTGCGCCAATGATTGATCTGGCGGTCTCGGTACATAACAGCAACGTCGAACAGGGCTGGAAAGGCTTCTACAACGAATGGATTGAAAAAAGCTTCCAGGAGTTAGCCGCATTGTCACCAGCACGTTTCAACAAATACGAAGAACAGAAGAGGTATGGCGATGAAATTCGTTAAGCCATCACAGGCTCTGATAGCAGTAGCGATCGCGCTGCTGTCTGGCTGCGCCGCGCAACAGCCAAAAGAAGAGGTTGCACCGGAAGAAGTAAAACTGGTAACGACCCAGCAGTTTCTGCCCCAGCAGAAGTATGATGAACTGGGCAACAAACTGCCCTACGAGCCTCAGGTAAATCCATATCTGGAGCAGACCGGCACCATCAGCAAAGGCTCGGTGCTGTTGTTTATCGAAGCGAAAAAAGCGCTGAAAAAAGAAGACGTTGAAACCGCCAGACAAAAACTGGAAGTCATCACCAAACAGGATCCTGCACTGGCCGGCCCATACGTGATGCTGGGTGACATCAGCGTGGAAGAAAAAGACTACGAAACGGCAGAAAAGAATTATCTGAAAGCCGTCAGCATCAACGCCAAAAATGTAAATGCTTACTTAGGTCTGGGCGAAGTTCAGCGTCGCCTGGGTAAATACAAACTGGCTCAGAACACTTATGAGCAGGCACTGGCAGTCTGGAAAGACTTTCCGGAAGCGCACCTGAACCTGGCCGTGTTGTACGATGTATACCTCAACCTGCCAGCCAAAGCACAGGCGCACTATGAAGCCTACCTGTTNCTGACCGGCAAAAAGAGCGGCAAAGCNGACGAGTGGTATCAGGAAGTGAAAAGCCGTACCGGAATTGAAAAAAGCTTTATCGATCCNGGCTTTACTAAACCGGCAGAAAGCAAACCCGCCGCCGAAAAAGCNGCGGGATAATGGGGGGTTAAGATGAAACATCTGATCTGTGCGGCGCTGATTTTGGCGCCTTTGTCAGTTCCTCTGTCAGCCATGGCAGATGAAGACGAACCCATCCGNCTGGAAAGTAAAATTGTCGGCGATAAAGAACAGCCATCGGTCAGTTACTTTGTGCCATGGCAGGACGCCAGCGGCGTAGACCGCCTGTATCAGAACGTTGAAGACCGCTATGACGACAGTTTAGACACAATCGACCGCGATGTGATGCTACGGTCCATGCGCATCTACGATGAAATGAATCTGGAAAATAATCCAGCCCCGCAATAAATCCCCGAATAAGTATCCGTTCACAGAATAAAGCTGCCGAAAAACATAAAGTACCCATCAACGATATGTCCGCCCTTTCCGGGGCGGCTGGCAGCAACTTTTTGAGAGCAAGAAAATGGGCGATATTTACAGCATCGTGGTCAACTTCCTGAAAGAAGGTGGCCTNTTCATGTATCCGATTTCGATCGTACTGGTACTGGGTCTGGCAATTGCCATTGAGCGCTGGGTGTTCCTCAAGCGNGAAAAAGGCCGCAACGAAAAAACCTTCGAAGATTTCCTGCCGCTGCTGCGGACCAACGATCACGAAAAGATGACTCTGTTCACCCGTGACCANACCGCGGCNATTTCCCGCATCATTGGCTGCGGTCTGGATATGATGAAAATCACCAAACAGCGTGCCGACATTGAACAGGCNATGAACGAAGGCGTAATGGAAGTGCTGCCACGTTTGGAAAACCGCGCCAACTACCTGGCGATGCTGGCCAACGTTGCCACCCTGCTCGGTCTGCTTGGTACNATTATCGGTCTGATCGCNGCNTTNGCCGCGGTTGCCAACGCTGACCCGGCNGATAAATCCGCNCTGCTGTCACAATCAATTTCGGTGGCGATGAACACCACAGCCTTCGGTCTGATTGCNGCGATCCCNCTGCTGATNGCCAGTGCCNTCATNAACAACAAAATCAACGCCATCATCGCCAGCATTGAAATGGGCGCGATGAAATTCCTCAACGTGATGACGCTGAACCGCGCCGTTGAAGCCGGTTATCCGAAAGACGACCGCAAGGATTCGTAAATGTCTTCCTTCAAGATGAAGCGCCGCGTAACGGAAGAGAAAGATATTGATATCACTTCCTTTATGAATCTGATGATCGTACTGGTGCCNGTTCTGTTGCTCAGTCTCACCTTTACCAAAGTACGGGTGCTGGACATCAACCTGCCGGAACTCAGTGGCGGTCAGTCAGCGGCGGAACTCAGTCAGTCGCAGTTGGATATTCACGTGGATAATCAGGGCTTTGCCGTGTANTTCCCGACCAACAAGCTGCTGAAAAAGATTCCGAAAACAGAAGACGGTNGTTACGACTTCCGTGAACTGTCGCTGGTCATGCGCGCACTGAAGGACAAAGTCGCCGACAAAAAAGACGCAACGATCGTTGCNGCCAAGTATGTGAACTATCAGACCCTGATTTCCACCATGGATACAGTGAAGTCTTTCAAAACCACAGCGGCGGCCGATCTGGTAGAAGTTGAATTGTTCCCGGAGATTTCTCTCGGGGATAAAAAACGGTAAATAATTATGGCATCTGAAGGTTTTATTCAGAGAAGAACCAGTAAANCAGCGAGTCTNAACCTGACCTCGCTGATGGATATTTTTACTATCCTGGTATTCTTCCTGCTGATGAATACCGGTGATACGCAGGAACTGGCCAAAGCCAACTTTGTGAAGTTGCCGGATTCCAACGCCGACGGCGCCCTGCACGGGGAGCTGGTGATTAATGTCGGCGAAGAGTTTATCAACATNGATAACGAAGACATCGTCGCCGTCAAAGATGTGAATACTCAGTCCGGNAAAGTCAATGAAGCGCTGAGCGAGCGCCTGCAACTGTTCGCAACCGAAAGTGGTGAACTGACCGAAGCGGAAGAAAAACTNGGCCGTGCGGTGACCATCATGGGAGACCGTGAGGTTCCCTACGATCTGTTAAAAGCGGTGATGACCACCTGTGCTGCCAACGGCTTCCGNGATGTATCNCTGGCAATTAATCAGGTCGCTGCGGATTCCCTGCTGGGCAGTGTNGATGCCGGNGCACCTGCTGTGGATGGAGGNCAGTAATATGTCTGTCGCTGCTAATCCACAGCANTTTATGGCCCTGGATCTCGCGCTCCCATGGAACGTGAACCAGNACAATAACCAGCGCTTNACCAAAGCNCTGAAGATTCTCGCCGGCATCCTGCTGNTGNTGTTTATNGCTGTGCCCTTTTTGCCCAGCTGGGATGTNGAATTNGGNCAGGTGGAATACAAGCCAACNGTAAAAGCCAAAGTCATGCTGGAAGTACCGGAGCTGCCGGAGCCGGCCAANCCNGTGGTTGAAGAAGAAATTCCGCCACCACCGCCACCGCCGAAACCCAAGCCTAAAGANCCGGTAAAACAGGCGGCNGAAAAGCCGGNACCNAAAACCGGNGGCCAGGCACCNCAGCAGGCNTTTGCNGCACTNAACTCGCTGAACACACTGAGTAAAAAAGTNGANGTCAGCCGNNTGCAGAATAAAAACCTGTCGGTNACNGGTGGTGAAGTTAANGCCAACACCAAATCCCGTCTGGGTGAGGAAAGCCTGAACGCCAGNAANGGTCTGAANAACGCNGATATNGATATGGCNGTNAAAGGCGCAGCGCTGGGNGCACATAAAGGNGTNGCCGTNGATACGCCGATCGAATANCTCGANCTGCCCAATGAAAACGGTGAATACGTAGAAGGNGCTGCCGGGCGACGGGATATGGAAAGTATCCGCCGNACNATTGAGAACGCCAAAGGCTCGGTGTANGCCATGTACGCCAANGCNCTGCGTGATCACCCGGATCTGAACGGNAAATTTGTNTTTGAACTGGTGGTCGAACCGGATGGCAGTGTCACCCGGCTGAAGCTGATCAAAAGCGATCTGAACATGCCCGATCTGGAGAAACAGATGCTCGGCCGTATTCAGGCNATTAACTTCGGAGCAGAAAGTGTGGCACCAACACGNGTGCAGTACACCTTCGTGATGATTCCAAGTTAAGAAAATCCGGGAGATATTCTGNGCTNATCAGAATATTTCCCGGCAATTTAAATCCANNAANNANCTGAATTNAGGCAATTAAAAGTAAAATTCNCAACGAATTTTATCGGTTATCAGGCNAGNCNNTCNGNGCTNCGCAAACATAGCTTATCAATTGCANAAGCNGCGCATTTTTCTGTTACAAAANGCCCGNTTCNGCAGTGCATAAATTGCATTTCAGCCNNCTCACGCAATNACCNNAAAANNCNCTGTAAGACCNCNTNNTTNCTGGGTTCCTTCAATAAATAAGCACTGGTTCACAATATTGAAATCTGCCCCACCAGTGACTTTTACTTTGTGAACGACATCCCTCTTTTCTCACAACAAAATGACACAATTACGTTACCCACTGTGTCTGCATTAATCAGGGTAACGGGATATGAAATTACTTAAGCAAAAACTACTCTACACAGGAATTCTGGCCGGCAGCCTTATGCTGGCAGGTTGTGGCGCCGACGTCAGCGTTGACTCCNCAGAGAATACNGACTCATCACTNACCGAAGACGTACCNTTTGCGTACGTGTCGCGCAGCCTNGACGGTTCAACGNCCTCNGGCCTGAGCTATCAGGGTGGNGCNAAGCTGCTGGTACGTGACCGCGTATCATCAAGNGCCGGTGATACTGAAGTNCTGGCNAATGCCATCGGCAGCGCTGATTANGANGTNCGNGATCTGAANGTATCNCCNGANGGCAANCGCATGGTTTTNTCTGCCCGNACAGCAAACAGTACCTGGANNNTTTACCAGTACATNTTTGCTAACGGNACNGTNGCTCCCCTGATTAAAGACACTGAAACTGCNGAAGCGGGCCATGACACCAGCCCGGTTTACACTGTGGACGGCGATATTGTTTTTGCGTCAACCCGTCCGCAAGGCAGCAACGAAAATGCGAATTCCGTTCTCTACCGCGCCAGTGCAGATGGCAGCACNCTGGAACAACTGACCGACAGCGAGTTCAGTGATTCCGATCCGGCNGCCCTGGCCGATGGTGGTCTGGTATTTATCCGTACCGTCACCACAGACACAGCAAAACGTTTTGAACTCACTTACCTGAATATGGAAACCCACGCGGTTGACGTNCTGGCAACCACGGAAGTTACNGGTGAAGGNGCNTCAACGCTTGAACTGATGAACATGGTTCAGGACACCGACGGNCGTCTGCANCTGCTGGTANCCAGTAAGAAGCAGCCTCTGCGCGGTGGTGATATTGTTGTACTGACCGAAAGCCANAGCATCCANATTCAATCCAGTGATGGTGANGTAGCCAACCGCATGGTNACCCAATCCAACACTGGCGGTAACGTTACCGTTTTCGCAGATAATATTTCCGAAGCNGGCTGGTACAGCGCTTTCTCTCCTTACCGCGATGGTTCCGGCCGCATGCTGGTCAGCTGGACTCAGTGTCTGAGCAAAGAGAACTCACTGACCGTACCTTGTAAAACAGACTCTGCACTGGAAACAGTTCAGGCNCGTTATGGTATCTGGGCATACGACCCAGCCGCCGGTACACGCCAGCCAGTNATTGGCGGTAAAGCCGACGTTGTTTATACCGACGTAGCNATTGCTTACCCATACAGCCTGACNAACCTGATCATCGATGAAGCGGATGAAAATGCCGACGATCCAACCGAATATCCGGTTGATGAAGATGACGACGATGATCAGTCCAATCCTGTAGATCCAACGGAT
>PAJK01000099.1 GCA_002706025.1 Oceanospirillaceae bacterium | reverse complement strand
CGGGAGCCGGATTTGAACCGACGACCTTCGGGTTATGAGCCCGACGAGCTACCAGGCTGCTCCATCCCGCGTCAGAGGCTGCGTATATTACGGAGGTGATCAGTTACTGTCAAGCCTAAGCGATTGTTTTTCTACTAATTTATTGCGAACTCCGGCTCTGGAAGAAAAATGGCCCGAACTGCTGGAGATTTAACCAATCTGGTGTTAGCTTTAGCTGTACAAAAAATAACAAGAATAAAATCTGCCTATGACTGCGCATCCGAGTAATACGATAACGTCGGCCGCTCTGCAGCCGCTGTTAAAACTGATGGAAAGCAAAGGATACTCCAGCACGGATCTGCTGATCCGTGAGATGGATGGACGCCCGGAACATATTTCCAGTCAACGCATTCCGATCAGCCAGTTTGACCGTCTGCTGGAACAGGCCAGTAAAATACTGGGTGAACCTTCAATTGGTTTTGCAGCTGGCCAACATCTGGATCTGCCAAGCTTTTATCTGCTGGGATTCCTGCTGAACAACTGCCACACAGGGCGTGAAGCTCTGACTATCCTGCGCCGCTACTATTCTCTGATCAGCGACACACGTTCCCCGGATCTGTTTATCGGTCAGCAGAGCATTAAGGTGGTTTATTACGTTGCTGAGGGCACGGCCTTTGGCAGCCATGCGCGCACCGAGTACATTGCTACCAGTATTCATACTGCGGGCAAAGCCTTCGGTGGTCATCTGTATCAGATTCAGGGTGCCGGCTTCTGCTTTCCACCGCCTGTCTACAAAGACGATCTGGAGCGCTATTTCGGCATTCCGCTNCAGTTTAATCAACCGCATAACTGGATTTCCTTCTCTGCCCGCCTGCTGGATAAACCTTTATCCCAGGCCAACCCCGAACTGTTTGCCATCCTGAAAGCCCAGGCAGATAAAGCCTCCGAGCGCTTTGGCAACCTGAAGCCTTTCTCGCGCAAAGTCATGCACATCCTGTATCAGTGGCCGGAATCGATTCCAATTACCAAAGAATCTGTGGCTGAACTGCTCAGTACCAGCAGCCGTACCCTGACGCGCAGGCTACAGGAAGAGCAATGTCAGTTCTCAAATCTGCTGAAAGAAGTGCGCCTGGAGAAAGCTAAACACGCCTTAAGTAACGGCCACACGGATGTACAGCAACTGGCNATTGAACTGGGCTTTTCCGACCGCCGCGGCTTTGAACGCGCCTTCAAGCAATGGACAGGTAAAACCCCGGCNGCTTATCGCCGCTGNTGTCAGGAAGATGCGGAACAGGTTCAGCAACCTGCNACACAGNNCGGACAAGCCGACCAGNCATCAGATGCTCAGGAAATGATGTNTCATAACCCNCGNATGGCATCTGCCTGATCATTAATGCGACAGNCACAAAAAAGCGGCCCTTTNCGGCCGCTTTTTTGNGNGCAGTTTGCTGCAGANTTTACCAGTCATTAGCCGATAANGCGGCNCTGACCGTCAGCATTTTTTCNGACTTTTCCAGCGCCATCAGACTGGAAAACAATTGCCGGGAGCCATCGCAGGTTGCCTCACTCAGCATCTGGCTGTACAGATCAATCAGATAATCATCNATGCGCAGCGCCATCTGNACCAGCTCATCGACACTGATGTCCGGATGAATATCAACACATTCAGCCAGCGCCTCGCTGATGGAGCCNGGCTCGAACTGGTGCCATTCATCCAGAACTTTCTTCTGCAGACCTTCTTCGATTTTTTCCACGGCTTCAGCCAGCGTGGTTTCATGCCGGGATAACAGGCNNCACATCATATCCACCCGCTCCCGCTGNGTCTGATCCCGCAATTGCTCAAACAGATTGCTGGCATGTCTGTGCAGCTGTTGNCTGTACCTGATGATATCTTTAACAGTTGAGTAACTCATGGCAGAAGCTCCTTTTTGCTGTTTCCAGCATAGTCACAACTGCCACAGTCTGCATGATGCGAAAGCGTGATTACTCAGCGTCGAAGCTTGCTTGCAGCTGATCTTTATANGGNCGAACCGCATTNTTGTCAGCNTCACTGACTTTACNGACGGCCTTCATCATGATGATGGAAGAAGACATCATCTGCGTCATCATGTCTTTCTGCTCTGCCGGCAGATCCGATTCCTGTATCTGNTTCAGCTGAGCCTCCAGCTGAGCCANNCTNACNGGNTGGNTCTCNAGCTCCAGGGCCAGATACGCCATTGATACACGCTGAGTCGCNGATGCCCAGTCTTCCACACTGCTGTANCCAGCNGCTTTCACCTTGCTGTTGTACTCATCATACAAACCAGCNGACTTCAGGTCCTGTACNCCCTGANTGATCATTTCTTCNATGCCCTGNGTGCCATCNGGCATGGTATCCGGCATCTGATCTTCGTGTTGCGTCAGCCAGGCTTGCAGCCCNGGCATAGCGTCCGTCCAGTGCTTAACATCGGCTTCCGTAAGATCGGCAGCCAGCGAAAATTGAGCAAATAATACAAAGAAGGCAGCTGTTAAGATGCGCATCGTGGTCTCCTGAATAGTTTTGCTGGCATCTGTCGTTGATCCTGCGACACAGAGTCTCCGCCNGGATGCCGGTTTGGTGGCTCTACACTAACGGGCTTTAGCGGCGGCGGCAATAAATGCCGACATCNACAGCTTCGTCAAAATCTCCGATTGCGGGCAAGGTCGCATTAACCGAATGATCAAGCTGCTGCAAATCGACAAAATCCGGTACAACATACTGAGTTTCTGCCAGCAGCCATTGCGGTGCCTGTAACANCAGNTCACGCAAATCAGTACTGGAGCTGATGTCGTACAGTACGTCGGCAGCAAGCAGGACATCCACCTCGGGCCAGTTGCGTCCATCAACAGCATGAACAGTGACACCATTAAGCGCGGCATTTTCCGCAGCAGCNGTCAGTGCATTNCTATCCAGATCAGCCACCCAGACTTCACTGGCGCCTGCCANGGCGGCGGCAATACCGACAATGCCGGAACCGCAGCCNAAATCGANCACACGCTGACCGGCAACCTGTTGCGGATGNTTAAGCAGGTAAGCTGCCAGNGCNCGNCCACCAGCCCAGGCAAACGCCCAATACGGCANCGCCTGCCACAGACCGGCGATCTGCGCCGCATCCAGCTTAATCTGCGGATCTTCTACTGCCATAAGCCACAGCTGCATGCCATCGGCGACTGTGCTGTTCTGCTCAAGCACAGCGCCAGGGATGACCAATTGCCGTTGCAGATGTTGCAGCGGCGTATNCTGATTGGAATTACCAGCTGACATATTTACGCTTAAATTGAGTGACTTTTTTNAGATAATTACGCGATTCNGCTTTGGGATGGCGCTTTACGATTGCCTGATAAACCTGGTCTGCNGACATNCGGTTNATNATATCCACNGCACGGCGCCGGTCAGAGCTGAANGTTTTCAGCAGATTACCGGTACCACCGTTATAGGCTGCAATCATGCANTATTCTTTTTTCTGCCAGCCCTGNACATCCTTCAGATACACNTCNCGTAAAATNGATAAATACGCCGTACCGGTATCAACATTATTTTGNGGATTTAACAGATAATTACGGCTGGGNTGGNCATTGCGGCGATGAATACGCTGAAATACATCNGCACCAGCGGTGCGCTGCATCACCTGCATTAATCCGTAGGCGCCGGCATGAGAAACNGCAAANGGGTTAAAGCTGCTCTCAGTTTCCATAATTGCCATNATTAATGGCACGGANACGCCGTATTTCGCTCCAGACTGCTCCGCCAGATTGCGATAACGCCCGGCACTTTTCTGCCGGTGAGAACGCACCATCGGAATATTNACCCAATAGCGGGCACCCTTTTTCTGCAGTTTTTTNCTGACCAGATATTCGGCAAAGCGATTGGCGCGCCACGGATATTCAATACTCTGACCATCCTGATCCANTACCTGACCAGTAAGAAAGGGCTTTCCGGTAATGCCCATATCTGCCGCTGTATAAAGATCCACTGCTGACGGATCTGCCGGAGTTAATAACGTTGCCGCGATCGCGTGCTGAAGTGAAGTAAGCGGCGTTTTGCTGCCCTGAGTTTCAACCCGGATGAGACCAGCGTCGAAGTCGATATACACACGGGTGTGAAAATCATCGAGGTACTTTACAAAGGTACGTACAGAGCTTTCCTGATAATCATCGCCCCACACCTGGTTGGCTTTTTCAGAAAAGAAAACGTATTCGAGAATCACCGCCTGCACATCGCTCGACAGATCGATAAAATTTTCTGGCAGGTCCGTACTGTAGGTTTCTTCTGAGCGAACGACAGAAGACACAGCGATGCTCAGCAATAAGAGACAAATCGGGTAAAAAAAGCGCATGGAGACAAAACAAAACCGGCGGCATAAAGCCGCCAGTTTATCGGTATGCCCTGCAGCTGTCAGCTTCAGCGTTTAGCCTCACGACGGACAGCGGAAGGTGAGAAATCACGCTCACTCAGGTCGTAGCTGAAGTTCATGGTGGAGTCACGTTCGTTATCCAGACCTTCGGCATAGTAACGGCCGTCCTCCAGATCGTAAGTGACTTCCAGCGTGGTGTAGACCACAGGCACTTCATAATAGTTAATCACGTGCGCTTCAGTGACTTCCCACAGCTTACCATCTTCATCGTATTCTTCGGCATACACGATGGACCAGGAGTCCTCATCAACATAGTAGCGACGGGTGCTGTAGCGGTGGCTGTAACCCACACGCAATTTAGCTTCAATCACCCATACCCGGTGTGCTTCGTAGCGCAGCAGCGCCGGATTAATGTGATGATCCATCAGGATATCGTCCAGTTTCACATTGCCCTGATGCACTTTGTAAGCGTTATAAGGAATGTAGATTTCCTGCTTTCCTTTCAGCTCCCAGTCATAGTAATCAGGCGCACCGTTAAACATATCAACCTGATCCACGGTACGGATCGAGTTAGTGTTCACATCCGCGGTATCGTAGGCCAGATCCGGGGTGCGGCGCAGACGGCGCTGGCCTGGCATGTAAATCCAGGATTTACGTGGTGAACGGATCTGATCCAGCGTTTCATGCACCAGCGTAATCGAGCCGGCTAAATTGGCCGGTGCCAGAGTCTTACGCTTCAACAGAAAAATGGTGTTATCCAGATCCGCCGGTTCAGCGCCCAACATACTGTATTTGAAGAAGTACTCGTACTGACGCAGCACGTCCATACGCTGGCCGCCGGACGTCACAGAGGAAGCTACGGCAGTATAAGAATCCGTCAGGCCACGGAAACGCAGAGTGTGGTTCCACAGCACTTCCAGACCGTTCTGCGGAATCGGGAATGGTGACGACATGGTCGCACCTTTCACCCCGGAGCCGTATTTCAGTAACTCTGCACGGGTGGCGTTGGTTTTAACACCTTGGTAAACATAATCCGGATAGGACGCTGAGCGGCGGGTCGGATAGACCTCAAAATAAAGATCCGGAAAGCGCTTCAGTAACACCTGCTGGCCATTGGTCAGGCGCGCCTGATGTTCCTTCATATTGGCAGCATTGATACGGAACAGTGGCTTATCCGCAGCGAACGGGTCGGCGTGGAACGCACCCGGCTTGTGATTCTTATCCTGAGGCAGCCCGCCGGTCCAGGCGGGAATATCCCGGCCATTGCCCGCTTTCTGGGCGCCGACAGGGGTCAGATCTTTACCCAGACGTTCTGCTTCTGCCGCTGGCACGGCGGCCAACACGGAAGAACTGAGAAGCGACAGCACACTGAATAAAATTATTTTTCTCATAGGTGATATTCCGCCAACGATATAGTGATATTCGGGCGGAGGCTACTTCTGAGACTATGGTCAATCAACCTTGGGTTACAAATTACTACAAATTACTGAAACTAAGGTCTCTTTACGCAATTTATTGATAATCTGGAAAATAGTAGACTGGCTACGCTAATACTTTCAGTTGACACTTCTGCCAACAACCGCCCCTGCAAGCGGGCAACAATGGCTGCGATCAAAGGCACCGTTCTGGGATCGTTGCGCTCTGCGCCCCAGAAGACGGGGGTCATATCCGGACTGTCGGTCTCCAGTAAAATACTGCTGTGCGGTAAAGCAGCTACTGTACGACGCAGCTTGTGCGCGCGCGGATGCGTCAGCGCCCCACCAATTC
Source organism: Oceanospirillaceae bacterium (assembly GCA_002706025.1). Classification (GTDB taxonomy): domain Bacteria; phylum Pseudomonadota; class Gammaproteobacteria; order Pseudomonadales; family Oceanobacteraceae; genus Venatoribacter. The sequence continues at coordinate 26,079 of PAJK01000099.1, read as the reverse complement.
CCAATGCAAAACCCAGCTCAATCCATTTTGCTGCCTGCTGCCCGCTGCCACTGAATGCGTGCACCATGCCACCGTGAGTAAAGCGCCGTCGCCTGAGCCAGGAAGCCGCTTCATCATGCATACCACGGATATGCAGAATCAGCGGTAACCTGTGGGCTTCAGCCAGCTCGACCTGAAGACGGAACCAGTGCCACTGCTGTTCAAGAATTTCATCTGTGGTAGCCAGAATCCGGTCCAGGCCCACCTCTCCCACGGCTACAACCCCTGGATCAGTCAGCGCCTGATCGAGCCAATCGATATCAGCCTGGCGATGCTGTGTGAGAAAATACGGGTGCAGGCCCTGAGCATAAAACCAGGGCTTGCCGGCACAGAATCCGGCTAACGCCTGTCCCTGTTGGCGACTGATCCCCGGAATCAGCAAACCACAGCACCCTGCCTGCTGCGCTGACTGCCACAGTGCTTCACGATCTGCGTCGAACGCTGCAAAGTCAAAATGACAGTGGCTGTCGAACCATTGAGTCTCAAACCCAGGATCCACCTCTCCCGGAGCCGCAAACACAGTGGCCGCCCCGCCCAGCCCGTCAGACCTCTTTTCCTCTGACTTGTGGCCTGCAAATTCATGGATTGGAGAGTTCGTCATAATCCTTCCAGGGTTGGGTGAACAAAATTCACTCGGTTACTGGCACAAAGCAGGTTAGTCTGCTTCATTGTAAGACAGTAAAAAGCAAGACAGTAAAGAGCAAGACAGAAAAGATCGAGCACTGCTGCGGGGAACGCCATCAGATGGAACTGACAGCCCGGGAATTAAGAGAAAGCATTATCCGCCCTACTCTGAAATATCTGGGCAGATCGTCTGACGCCGCCGAAAACCTGCTGACGGCCATCGTCTATCAGCAACGACAGCGACCGCGGGGCAATACCTCCGGCATGCTGTANCCCATTGATGCTGCGCTGCATCAGAAAGTCTGGAANCAATACCTGGCATTTGAACCGGAACTGGCCAGTAAAATNCGCGGCCTCGCCTCCCAGCGNGAATTCCTCAACAGCCCTCACNCCGAATTAGAAACCAACCTGAGTTACGCCACCGCCATCGCCTGGGCGGTATTTCTCGCTTACCCGCAGGTCCGCTTTCGCAGCCANCCNGAGCAATCCGNCACNCCTGCAAAAACCNTCAATGCACNACNGCAAAGTAATGCACGCCCTGATAAGGCANCCCCTGACAATNCAAANACCAGTAATGTCAGCCTGAGGGAAGAACGCGTTACTTCAGATTAAGTGACGGCTTCACGGCTTTCCACAGAGCCATATAATTACGNGCCAGAGGNACNGCTGGCTGNTCCTCAACNATNGGTTTACGTAAGGTCAGCATGCGNTCAGCACTGGCNGAATACGCCACNTAGGTTTTCAGAAATTCCGGATAAGCTTTCAGCTCGTTNTTNACCCATTCCACGTGACCGGGCTTGCGCCGGTCAATCATGGTGACAAACGGCAGCCATTGTTTGGGTTTGGCCCANCTNTAGTCCTGTTTGATCTGCTCATAGGCACGGATGGACAATACCGAGGGTTCCACCGGCAACAGAATCCGGTCGCAGGCCTTTAACACCCCTTCCATCTGCGGTGTCATCATCGGCGGGCAATCAATAATCACCAGACCATAACTTTCTGCCAGCGCACTTAAGGCCTGAGTCACCCGGTCTTTGGCGTCTTTTTTCGATTCCAGGCGTTGGTTGAACTTGCGCAGTGAAGTATCCGCGCTCAGCACATCCAGCTTGGGGATCGCGGTGTGCTGAATGTAGTCGGANATCGGCTTATGNTCGTGCCAGAAACCGTCCTGTCTGGTTTTCGCATCAATGCCNAGCAGCCAACTGGCGGACGCCTGCGGATCAAGGTCCCAGACCAGTACCGGGATACCTTCCCGTGCCGCCAGAGCAGCCAGATTCACCACTGTCGTTGTTTTACCNACACCACCTTTCAGCTGATAAACCGCCAGAGCCCGCATTGCCGTGTTCCTTTGTTGCTTAAGCCNGTGTCGTTCCCCCAGCGCATAAACGCAAATCNGGTATAACAGTCACGAAAGCTATAATTGNCGGTAATAATAACACCCTTGTCTCATGAGGACATGACCATCAAAGTCTGACGGTAGTTTTGCGGTGTCATTGCGAACCATCGCCGGCAGGCGCGATGAAAAGAACTCTGTTCGTTATAGCCAAGACAACTGCTGACCTGCGCCAGTGTCATCTCAGACTGAGCCAGCAAGGCTGTTGCCAGCTCACGCCGCACATCATCAACCAGCCCGCCAAATTCCAGNCCCTGCTGNGCCAGACGNCGCTGCAGCGTGCGCCGTTGCAGNCCCAGTTGCGCCGCNATCTGATCAATACCCGCGCCTCCCAAANCCAGCTGCTGGCGGATAAGATCTTCGGTCTGGCGACCNACGTTTAACGGAAACCGGCGNAATACNCTGGCAACACAGGCTTCCGNCGCCAGCGCCAGACCCGGGTCGGCCTGATCAACNGGCAAAGCCAGNGCNTCTGATGGCAGCAGGATGGCATCGGTTGACTGGTTAAAACGCACCTCACAACCGAGAACGTTCTGATAAACCGCCAGCGGCATCTGCGCCTGATGNCGCAACANCACAATCTGNCGGCCTGCTGCCGCNGGNGCCAGAACCGACCACAANGTGCAGGCCATGGCAAACGACTGCTCAGTAATCTGCCGTGAAGGTACGCCCTCACCGAGCANCAAGCGGTATTCCACCTGAAGCNTGTCGTTCAGCGTCGTGATATGNATNTGCGCACCGGAGGTATGAAAGGAAAAATAGCGCTGTAGTTTATCCAGCGCATCAGCCACCGTGCGGGCATGCTGAATNACCAGCGCNAGAGGACCNTACAAAGATAAATCCTGCTTTTGCGCCAACCTCAGNCCGAAATCCGCCAGCCCCANNNCNNNGGCAGCATCCTCATACAGCGCAGCGAGCGCATCCAGTGCCAGCGGCAACGCNTCTTCCTCCAGAGCCTGAGCNGGAATCCCCTGCTTNGCCAACAGCTGCCGGGCNTCTCCGCCGCATTCGCTGACNAGTGGGGCAAAACCCAGTAATGCCCGCGACTGAATCCTTTCCGGGATCATTTTATTTTTATGTCCTCTGNCAGNNGGAATTCATNTNCCNGCTACACCNTTGCCCAGAANCCGGGCCAGGTNCAGCCTGAGTTATTTTGTCACCAAATGACAATACCACAGCCTGCAGCCGATGCCATGATAGCGACAGNTTGTNCTTTTCCGGTCCGGGAAGTGATGCCGTAACAATCNNCAAAAGCACCACGTAAGGGCAACNCGTAAGAGCAACAGGCAAGCGCTTAAGAACTACACTTTAAAAAAACACAAGAACAATAAAANCAGCAGGATGCCCGCCATGATGACGGAACCACCACANTCGCCCAAAACACACGNTCCCAAAACAAACACCCCGGAAACACAGCNACCGGTAATACACCCTCCAGNGACGGAACGCATGCCGGCCACCCTCAGCGAGCTGGGCAGNCCTCTGGTCAGCGCCCGTTCAGCAGAAATTTATCACTGGCAAGACGGTGAAATTCTGAAATTATTCCGCGCNGGTTTTTGTGAAAATTCTGCCNGTCAGGAAAAATTAAACGCCGAGGAAGCCCATCGTCAGGGNGCAACCTCTATTGAATGNCTNGGTCAGGTCAGCATTGAAAACCGCAGTGGCATNGTTATGAANCGNCTCGATGGCAGGACACTGACCGAAAGAGCCGACGCCAACCCACTGCANATCTGGGGTTTACCGTACACTCTTGCCCGTCTGCATGCGGATGTTCATAACGCCCGCAGCGAAAAAATGCAGGATATCCGCCAGATCATTGCCGGCTTTCTGCAACACAGCGCAATGGACTTTCTGACCAGCGCGGAAAAGCAAACAGCTCTTGCCTATCTTGCTGACCTTCCGGACGGCAACGCCATCCTGCACATGGACTTTCATACCGGCAATATACTGGTCAACGCCCGGACTGAAACTGTTATCGACTGGGCTACGGCGGCCCGCGGAGACGCCGGGGCCGATATCGCCATGACCTGCTTTTTATTTAACGAAGCAGAATTGTTTCCAGGCATCAGTAAAGCGCAGGAAGTTTTTTATAACCTGATGCGGCGGATGATTTATCGTCGCTATTTCCGCCACTATCTGCGTATCCGCAAACTGAACAAAGAAAAAGTAAAGCAGGATATTGATCTCTGGTATCCGGCGGTTCTTATCTGCCGACTGGCACTGTGGAGTGCACCGACAGAAATTAAACCCTTGCAACAGAAAATCCGCCAGCGGCTGCAGGGCTTATCCACTGCTCAGAAAATAACGGGAAAAATAGCAGGAAAAGCCGATGCCAGATAAAGATACTATGCAACAGAAAATTCCTGAAAACCCGGCGGTACTGTCACAGACAGAATGGGATCTTATTGTCATTGGTGGCGGCATTACCGGTGCCGCTGTGTTACGTGAAGCTGCACGTTACGGACTGAAGTGCCTGTTGCTTGAACAACGGGATTTCGCCTGGGGTGCATCCAGCCGGTCAGGAAAGTGGGTGCACGGCGGCCTGAGATATATAAAAGAGGGGCAGCTGAACGTCACCTGGCATTCTGTAAAAGAACGGGAAAAACTGTGCCGGGAATTACCCGNATTAATCAGGATGAAAGCCATGCACTGGCCACTGTTCCGCACGCAGGTAAAAAACGGACTGATGATTCGTGCCGGACTTTTTCTGTATGATCTGATGGCCGGAAAACGCTGGCGCCATGCATTGGATAAAACGCAGATGCAACAGGAATTTCCNGGCCTGAATGCCCCCGACCTGACCGGTGCCATGTGCTTTTANGAAGGCCAGACAGATGATGCCCGGCTGACCCTGAGAGTGTTNCAGGAGGCCCGTCANGCCGGCGCNGTCGCCTGTAATTACACNGAAGTCAGCGGCTTTCTCAAACAGGATGGCAAAGTGTGNGGCGTTATCGCCCGCGCTACAGGNATAACGGATCAGCCTCAGCCGGAAGTCCGTATTAAAGCCCGTCAGGTCATCGCCGCTACCGGCGCCTGGGCTGATCAGCTGCGCCAGCACATCAGCCATGATACAAAGCAGAAATTGAGACCATTGCGTGGNTCGCATCTGGTGTTTTCTTTTGAGCGATTACCCNTCCNNTCNACGATTATTCTGCAACATCCACGGGATAAACGCCCCGGATTTATTACCTGTTTTCAGGGACGGATCATCGTTGGCAATACGGATATTGATCACCAGCAGCACATGAGCGTTGAAGCATCGGTCAGCGCNGACGAAGTNAATTACCTGCTGCAGACGGTTCAGCACTATTTTCCGTCCTACGGGATTGGTCGNGAAGACATTATTGCCACCTTTTCCGGAGTACGCCCCGTGGTCGATTCCGGNNTCAGTGATCCATCAAAAGAGTCCCGTGATCATGTTGTCTGGCACGAAGATGGTTTANTGACCATTGCCGGTGGCAAGTTGACAACCTTCCAGCATATTGCCACCGACGCTTTACGTCGCATNAAAGACANGTTCCCGCANTTGCAGCANCTGAGTGANCNCCAGCCCATAATCAGTCAGGAATTTAACGNCACCNGACNGGTTAAANCNATTTTGAATGAAGAGTTGCGTGAAGAATTGAAGGAAGAATTNNGTGAAGAGCTGAGTGAGAAGTTGTGTGAANNGTTAAGTGAAGAACANCTGGANCGTCTGCACAGTCGTTATGGTTCAGCCGTCAGNCAGATGATAAACGGNCAGCCGCCGCAGGCGCTGGAAATTATTCCGGGCACGCAAACCCATTGGTTTGAACTCAGCTGGTGTGCCCGGCATGAGCAGATTAAGCATCTCGATGATCTGCTGCTGCGGCGTACGCGTATTGGTCTGCTGCTTGAAAATGGCGGCGAACGTATCTTCGATGTATTGCGCCATTATATTCAGCCAGCCTGTGGCTGGAGCGATGATAAATGGCAGCAGGAAATCAGCCGCTACCGAAAACTGTGGCAGACCCATTACAGCGTTCCCCCCGCACAGTCACCAACACCAACACCAACACCAGACCAGTCAAAAGCGGTACAAGGGATGAACAACCATGCGTAATGAAAAAATGACCGGCGCCAAGGCCCTCACTGAAGATGAATTCAAAGCAGAAAAAGAAGCCTTGTGCCAGCTCTGTCTGACGCTGTCTTATAAGGGATTTTTCGCCGCGACCGGTGGCAATATCATGCTCAGGCTAAACAAAGAACTGGTCGCGGTCACACCATCAGCTACGGATTATTTCAGCATGACCCCAGCCAATATCTGCGTATTACGGCTGGACGATCTGCTGCAATGCGGTGGTGATAAATCGCCCTCGGTGGAGTCCGCTCTGCATGCCGAATTACTGCGAAAGCGGCCGGACATTATCTGCAGTATTCATACCCATCAACCCGTCGCCAGCGCCTGTGCGTTACTGAATACTCCATTAACTGTCCCGGANNGTCTGCGTACTTATTTGGGAGACAGAATTCCNGTCGCNGGTTATGCACCCTCTGNCACTAAATTGCTGGCAAAACGCTTTGCAGCCATGATTACCCCATCGGTTAATGCCTACCTGATGGCCAACCACGGCATCGTCTGCTGTGGTATTTCCATGGATGAGGCACTGGCGAATGTTGAGCGTCTGGAGCAGCTCACCCGCGCCCATCTGACAGAGAATATTCAACAGCGACTCGACGCAAAAAACGCCAAAGACAGTTTCACTGAACAGGCACTGCTCAGCGATATTCTGTACAGCATCCGCAAGGAAAATCACCCAGACAGCAGTGGCATAAATCCGGCATGAGCGATATTACACAACAGCAGTTCGATAACTGGCGAATCATTCAGCGCCGCCTGCAGGATAAGAAATTACTGCAGGGAAAAAACGCAGCNNTTTCTGTGCGTATTCCGGGNNGCGATCAATGCTGGTTTGCTCCGGNCACAGAACAAAGCCCNGAACTGGCAANGATAACCACCACCAGCGAAACAGGCGATCAAACCAGTGACGACAGCCTGTGGTTACATCAATGGCTTTATGCTCAGCGCACGGATATTTCTGCCATNGTCAGCGCCAGCGGTGAATACGGCGCTTANCTTGCGCGACTCAGTNCACTGCCAGATGCCATGANTGCTCATAANGGCAAAGCACATAAAAACNCNGGCATGCCGGGAATATTTGATGAGCAGGTACGCCATCTTGGAATAATGCCCGCACCGGCCAACAACCTGAAACAGGCCAGCAGCGCACTACAGNGCAATGGTAACCTCGCCNTTCTGTTTGGTCAGAATATTGTGATGGGTATGACAGCAAACCGTTTAATTTTAAACGCCGAGCTGTTTGAAAAAAGCGCCAAAGCCTATGTTCTGGCCGCNGCAACCGGCGGCCAGATAAAACAGCTGCCCTGGTTAGTACGCTTCTTTGCCAATCGCCGTCTGCTGAAAGATCAGAAACGCGCCCGGGAAGCGATTGCTATGGGTCGCTTACCGGACGANTCCAGGGGCTATTAAGCTGNCTATTNAGCTGACTATNNAGCTGGCTATNNAGNTNCNNNAGCAAAATCAGTCAAAGCTGACCGAACANCCACCNAGACCACAATAGCCACCGGGGTTTTTCGCCAGATACTGCTGATGATAGGTTTCCGCCGGGTAATACACNCCNGCTGGCAGAATTTCCGTAGTNATNTCCGGCAAGCCAGCTTTACTCAGCTTTTGCTGATAATGATCCCGGCTGCTTTCAGCAAGNGCCAGCTCTTCATCNGAANGCAGATAAANCCCGGAACGGTATTGAGTGCCAATATCGTTNCCCTGACGCATNCCCTGAGTCGGATTATGACTTTCCCAGAAGACTTTCAGCAGGGTTTCCAGNGANACCAGTGCCGGGTCATACCAGACCCNNACCAATTCATTGTGGCCGGTCATGCCGGTGCAGACTTCTTCNTACGTTGGGTTTTTAGTGTGNCCNCCGCCGTAGCCAACCGACGTGGAATACACACCCTCGAGTTGCCAGAAGCGGCGTTCGGCNCCCCAGAAGCAACCCATGCCTATGATCATTTCCTTGAGCCCGGCGGGCAAAGGGCCGAGAATCGGGTTACCATTGACGAAATGCGTTGGCGCTGTTTCGTACAAAGGTTGCTCATGGCCGGGCAAGGCCTCGGCGGCAGACGGAATCGACATCAGTTTCGGACGCCACATAATGCACCCCATAAAGTTAGTGAATCTGCTTTATTATGACTGAAAAACTCTCAGATTATTCCCTGCATTTTTTGGGGACAGGCAGTGGTGGCGAACTCAGCATGGGTTGTTCCGCTGCAGTGCTGGAATACAACACGCATCCGCAACCGGCTGATGGCCCGGACACTGNTTACAAGCCACTGCTGCTGATCGACTGTGGGCCAGGTACCGTNAACGCCTTCAGCCAGCACTATCAACAGCTGCCTGATGCCCTGTTTATCACCCATGGTCATCTGGACCATATTGCCGATCTGGAGATTCTTACCGTGCGGCTGCGTCTCAGCGGCAAAGCACCTGTGCCCATGTATGTTCCGGTGAATATTATTCCCCTGTTACATCAACGGCTGGCAAGCTACCCGGGCACCATGGCTGAGGGGGATCATAATTTCTGGCAATCCTTTCAGCTGATTCCGGTCAGCGAGCGCTTTACCTTTCACGGACTGGAATGCCAGCTCTACCCGACCCGTCATCATGCTCCGGGCTTCAGCTATGCCCTGCACGTACCCGGGCTGTTTTTTTACAGTGGTGATACGCGCCCGATTCCGGAAATCATNCACCANCAGCTCACAGGTCAGGAAGCCATTTTCCACGATTGTGGCGCAGTGCCGAATCCGTCTCACACCGGNCTTGCNGATCTCGCGCGGGAATATCGGGCAGAATTGCTGCCACGTTTTGTGCTTTACCATTACGCCAACGAAGCNGCAGCACAAAGCATGGAAAATGAAGGCTATAAAGTNGCCCGGCCAGGTGAGCGNTTTGCGCTGTAGTGAACTGTAGTGGACTGTAGTGTGTTGTAGCGCNCTTGNGTTTNACACCTTNCNCACTCNTTTNTGCACTTTTTTCAGCNCTCTTTTTTAATGCCTGGAATTAACCCGGAAACCGAAACTTATGCCTGTGAGCCTGTATGTCTGTAAACCTGTATGAATGTAAANATGCCGTCTGAAAAGTTTGAGCAGCAACTCAATCAGGCCATTCAGCAGATGCTGGATGACGCCAGTGTCAGTGTGCAGACNCTGCCGCAATGTGAGCAGATTAAACTCTGGCTGGTTGAGCCNTCGGCCATGCAACGCCCGTTCTCACAGGAAGAAATTCTGCGTATTCAGCAATACCCGGCCTACTGGGCCTTCTGCTGGGCCAGTGGCCAGGTGCTGGCGCGGGAAATTCTCGCCAATCCGCACTGGGTAAAAGGCAAAAAAGTCATGGATTTTGGTGCCGGTTCCGGGGTTGTCGCCATTGCCTGCGTAATGGCCGGCGCCAGTGAAGTNATNGCCTGCGATATCGATCCGNACGCGTTATTATCCTGTGCCGCCAATGGCCGGCTGAATAACGTCAGTTACCGTTTGCACGGCGATTTATTTGCTTTTGATGAAGATCTGGATGTACTGATTGCCGCCGATGTTCTCTACGACAAAGCCAACCTGCCGTTACTGGAGGTATTCCNCCAGAAAGCCACNGAGGTTCTGGTGGCGGACTCACGGGTGAAAAACTTTGATTTCCCGCCCTATCAGGCCGTCGGCCGGCACGAATCGTTTACCGTNCCGGATCTCGACGAACTGGACGAATTCAGGTGGGTAAACCTCTACCGCACCTGAACACGGCTCGCATCTCAACAGGCTCGCATCTCAACAGGCTGGCACCTTAACTGGCTGGCACTTCGATACGGCGGTTGCCGGCACCCGGCTGCACATAACGCGGACCTGCAGTCGTCACACTGTAATCGGAAGAAGTGATGGTGCTGACGAAGTTCCACATCACCGATGCCTGAGTTGGTGTGAAAGTAACCGTCATATAACCGCGCTGAGCTGCGTTGAGATATTTCAGATCATCAATCATGGTGGTGATGGCCATTTCAAACTGCTGCTGCGCGGCCTGATCAGTGCCAAAGCCCATATAACGTTCAAAACCCGGTGAGGTAATGGAACCGGTAGCAAATTCCACCGCTGCCGGATCACCACTGCGATCAATGGCAGTGCCCTCCGCATTCAGCGGGTAAATATCATTAGCCCAGGCGTTATGGGTATCACCGGCCAGCACGATGGTGTTTTTGTTGAGCTGGCGGGCGGCGCCCAATAACTGCTCGCGGTTCACCATATAGCCGTCCCAGGCATCCAGATTGTATGGCGCCACAGCCATAATGCGTGCAGCTTCCGCTTCGCTGACGGTCGGATCACCATTCAGCATGCGCATTTTAATAGTGACCAGCTCACCCATGGTTTGTCCCAGTGCCGCCTGTGCTGCAGAAGCATCTCCGCCCGCGCTCAGTGTTGCTTCTACTTCGCCCAGCTGTAACAGCAGCTCCTGCGGAACATTCATGCGGCCCATCAGTACCTGCTGACCAAGTACCTGCCAGGTTGCAGAAGACGCTGCCATCCAGCCCTGCACGGTCTGTAACTGCTCAGTGCCGGTCAGGGTGCGGTTGGTGTCCGCCAGTGCTGCCATAAACGCAGCAGCATCGATACTGCCATCACCGTTCATAAACTGAGCAAAACTCAGCTGTTTATCCCGTGCTAACAGGCGGGTTTCGAGCATATGCAGGCTGACCAGATCACCGAAATCAAAGGTGCGGTAAATTTTCTGCAGATCCTCGCCGGTACGGATTGGCAACCATTCATGGTAAGCCTGTACTGCAGCATCACGACGGGCGGTAAACGAACCTTCGGAGTCGTCGTGGTTTTCTGCACCGTCTTTGTAGGTATCGTTGGCCACTTCGTGGTCATCCCAGATACAGATAAACGGCTTACGCTGATGCGCGAGTTGCAGATAGGTATCAGAGCGGTATTGAGCATAGCGGGCGCGGTAATCCGCCAGCGTCAGAATTTCTGCAAGCGGCTCCGGGTCACGCACCTGGGCTTCCGGCGTCGGATATTCGCCGGTACCGTATTCATAGATGTAATCACCCAGATGCACAATGACATCAGCGTCGCTGTTGGCCATCTCACGGTAGGCGTTGAACAGGCCGGCGGGGTAATTGGAGCAGGAACATACCGCCAGCGTCACACTGTCAACACTGCCGGACGGCAAAGTGCGGGTTATGCCCACCACAGATGCCGTCTCATCGCTCACGGCAAACTGGTAATAGTACGTCGTTCCCGCATCCAGGCCGGTGACATCCACTTTGACCGTATAATCTTTACCCGCGTCTGTGATCACATTGCCGGAAGCCACGACGTCAGTCATCGCCTCGTCCTGGGCAACCGCCCAGGAAACAGTCACCTCACCGGCGTCATCGCTGTCTGGTGTCACCCGCGTCCAGATAATCACCGCATCGGCCAGCGGATCGCCGGAAGCAACGCCATGACCAAACTCAAAGACGGCTGAATGACCATTGCTGCTGTCATCGCCAAAGCAGCCGGTCAGAACGGCAGGAACGGAAACAGCACCAGCACCGGCGGCAACGGATTTCATAAAGCCACGACGGGTAAAACGGTTATGCGCAGACATGCGGACATCCTTATAAGAACAACATCAGTGCCATATAGGACAAGATAATCACGACAATTTAATGACAAGAATATTACTGAGCTTTATCGCCTGCCATTGCCGGCAAAGGCAGCCGCGCCCTGTCCGGAAATTGTTCCGGGGCCAGAAACAGTAGCCGGTCTTTTCAGTATCCAGTACACTCTTGCCCCTTTATCTTTACCGCTTAATCAGGCTCCGGATGCTCGATAAAAACGCCCTTGCTCAGCTCAAAACGCTTAAAAAAGAAATCCATGACAGCACGCCGCGATTCAGCGGACGGGTGCGCGCCACTGGCGGACGCTTTGGGTTTGTAAATACCGATGACGGCAAGCAATTTTTTATTGCGCCCGATGAAATGGAAAAGCTGTTACCCGGCGACGAGATCGACTTCCGGGTTGAACCTGCAGGTGAAGGCAAAGAACAGGCGATTGTTGAAAAACTGATCAGCTCGGAAACGGGCGAATTTTTCGGTCAGTATATTATCCGCGGTAAAGGCCACTTTATTGAGCCGGATCACCCTACCTTGAACCGCTGGATTTTTGTTCCGCCGGCAGCCCGTAAAAAGGCTCAGGAGGGTGATTTTGTCCGTGCCCACATCAGCAAGCACCCGTTCCCGGAAGGTAAGGTTCAGGCCACCATCGATGACATCATCGGGCGCGCTGGCGATGACCATATCGAAAATACTTTTATTAAAGCCAAATGGCATATTGCTGAAGAATTCAGCGAAGCCGTGAAAGCCGAAGTGGCTGCTCTGACCACGGCCGACCACTCCGCCCTGAACGCAGACCGCACCGATCTTACCCACCTGCCGTTTGTTACCATCGACTCGGCTAATACCCGTGATATCGACGACGCGCTGTACGCCGAAGCCCTGAGTGAAGGCTGGACCCTGTGGGTAGCCATTGCCGATCCGGCCGCGCTGATTACTGGCGGCAGTGAACTGGACAAGGTAGCGCAGCAGCGCACGACCTCTGTTTATCTGCCGGACCAGGTGATTCCGATGCTGCCGCCTGAGTTATCAGAGCAACTGTGCTCACTGCAGGAAGGCGAAAACCGTCTGGCCATGGTTGTCGAACTGAAGGTACTGGAAGACGGCACCATTGATCAGATCCATATTCACAATGGTCTGATCCGTTCTCACGCCAAGCTGAACTACCCGCAGATGGCGGCGTTCCTCGACGGTGATGACACCGTCATTCCAGCCGAATTGCATGGCCCGGCCGTGCATCTGGACAGCTGTGCCAAAGCCCTCGCCGCATGGCGCAGCAGTCATTGCCTGCTGATGGACGATCGCCCTGACTATAAGCTGATTACAGACGAAAAAGGTCAGGTAAAAGAAATCGTCCGCATCGAACGCAATCAGGCGCACCGTCTGGTGGAAGAATGCATGCTCGCCTGTAACCGCTCGATCGCCCGCTGGCTGGCGGAAAAAGGTGCGGGGTTCTTTATCGAACACGCCGGTGTACGTACCGAACGCAAAGGTGAAGTCGCCGCCCTGCTGAAAGAACAGCTGCCACTGGAACAGAAGCCTTCACTGGAAACACTGCAGGACTATGTTTCCCTGATGCAACAGGCGGATCGCTCAGAAAGTGAGCTGCCACTGCGTATGATCGTCAGCCGTCAGCTGGAACGCAGCAACCTGTCCAACGAAGCGAAACCACATTTTGGTCTGGGTTTCGATCATTACACAACCTTTACATCGCCACTGCGTAAGTATAACGATCTGCTGATTCACCGTATTGTGCGCAGCCTGCTGCAACAGGAAAGCCTTGAGCTGACCGCCGATGAACTGTTATCCGCGATTCAGTCCGGCCAGACAACGGCCCGTATGGCGGCTCAGCAAAGCGAAAACTGGCTGAAACTGCAATGGCTGACACAGCAGGAAAAAGATGCGATATACGACGCGGTAATCGTTCATATGAATTCCGGTGCTATTACAGTGCGTCTGGAATCATGCGGAATTGAAGGCAGTATTGACCGCCGTAAGGCCGGTAAAGACTGGACCTTTGATACCAAAACTCTGAGTCACCGCAGTGAGAATGCGAGTTTCATTCTGGGTCAGGCGATTAAAGTAAAAGTGAACGATATCCAGCCTCAGGCGCGTCAGGCACAGTTTATTCTTGCCTGATTCAGCCGCGGATAACACAGTATCTGCCTTAAAACATAAGCAATAAAAAAGGAGCCACTGGCTCCTTTTTTATTGCTTATCGGACTGCGCTGCGATCAGTCGATTTTCCAGGTACGGACAACAGCAAAACCGTGTTCTTCAATCCATTGATCCAGCTGCTTAGGGTTACGCTTGATCTTTTCAACACGTTCCTGAGTGGCCGGATTACGGTAGCTGCCCACCGGTAACTTAGGTTTAGGCAGAGTAGATTCTTTCTCTGGCTTGCTGGCAGCAGCGCGCGGACCACGTGGAGCGGTACGGGCAAAATGCTTTTTCAGGTTGGCATAAATAGAAGATGGGGTCTCTTCTTTTGCCATGGCGAGAATCCAGGCTTCAATCTGTTCTGAACGGGAAACATATAATTCGTTTTCAGTCAGACTGTTTTGATTGCATAAACGCTTAATAACGGTTTCAAACTCTTTAATACCTTCGAGTTTCTTTTCCTGCGATTTACGCAATTCTTCCAGTTCCTGGATTTTTTGCTGGTGCTGTTTTATTTGTTTATCAATATCGATATCAAATACGCTCACTGAATTACCTCGGTATAGAGTCGTAATATATAAGGCACAGGTTCCGGGTACGGATATATACGGTTACACCGCAAACAATGATCTGACGATATATCAGTATTCAGTTCATCGGAACTCACGCCGGGACTACACAGATGCCATAAACAGAGACCGCAAACAGAGACTTTGATCAGGTCGCATGAAATGCAGTCACATGGAATTGCGCAGAGACGGTTCAGGATATATATCGTGCTGTTATCTTATTTCCGACGTTACCGCCAGAATGGATTTGATACTAACCTGAGCCGGTTACGCGGTCATTATAGACCCAGCCGGGCAATTTGAACAATCGTCCTCTGTAAAGAAACCTGGCTCCGCTGCTGACAGATCATGACACCTGTCATCAATGTGAACAGATTGATCCTCCTGCAGCTTCCGGCCCGCTTGTACAATTAAATGATAAACATTACCATCTTCGTAACAATTTACCTGCCGGATATGTATGACCACGCTCACACTGGATCAACTCGAAATAGGTGCTCAGGCCCGTATCCTGGGTTTCACTGCCACCGAAACTAATTTCCGCCGCAAACTGCTTGCTCTGGGTGTTATGCCCGGCGCACAGCTTGAGGTGCGGCGGTTTGCTCCGCTGGGAGACCCGATCCAGATCCAGCTGCGCGGCTCCTCCATCAGTCTGCGCCGACAGGAAGCATCCATTATTCAAGTCGAGGTGATCGGATGAAGCAGGCAGTTATAGGCGTCATCGGTAATCCAAACTGCGGTAAAACCACCCTGTTCAATGCCTTAACCGGTTCCAAACAAAAAGTCGGCAACTGGCCTGGCGTGACGGTTGAGCGTAAAGAAGGCGTTATTACCCTGCGCGGTGAAACACATAAACTCGTCGACCTGCCGGGCACCTACGCCCTCGACAGCCACGACGATGAGTTGTCCACGGACGAAAAAATCGCCCGCGAATTTGCCCTCAGCGGTGAAGCTCAGATCATTCTGAATATTCTCGATGCCAGCAACCTGGAACGTAATCTGTTTCTGACCTCTCAGTTACTGGATATGGGTGTGCCGGTTATCTGTGTCGTCAATATGGTTGATGTGGCTGAGCGCGAAGGTATTCATGTGAATACTCAGCTGCTGTCTCATCAGCTCAGTGTTCCTGTGGTGCCAATCGTTGCTTCCACCGGCCAGGGCATTGAAGAACTGCGCCGGGTGATGGGTCATTACCTTGAGCACGCCACCGTCGCCACACCGCTGCTGCGTCTTGATGAAGATCTTGAGCATTCCGTGCAGTCACTGAAAGAGCAATTACAGGGTGCTGTGGATAATCCGTTCTGGGTTGCCACCCGCATTCTGGAAAACGACGTATACGCCAGTGGCATCGTACCGGAGAGCAAGCGCGTGGAAGCGCTGGAAACCGCCCGCCAACAGCGCGTTGCCCTGGAGAAAGCTCACCAGCAACCGATGGACGTGCTGATCGCCAACAGCCGCTATAAATCCATTCAGCATGCGCTGCAACCAGTGCTGACGGTGAATAAAAAAGGTCAAACGCTGAGCGAAAAAATTGATGCCTGGGTGATCAACCGCTGGCTCGGTATTCCGTTTTTCTTTTTTGTTATGTATCTGATGTTCCTGTTCGCCATTAACGTCGGCGGAGCATTTATCGATTTCTTTGATATTGCCTTTGCCACGGTGTTTGTCGACGGCACACATTACGTCCTGGACAGTGTCAACACGCCGCAGTGGCTCTCTACCCTGCTGGCCGACGGTCTCGGCGGCGGTATTCAGCTGGTTGCCACCTTTATTCCGGTGATCGGCAGTCTGTATCTGTTCTTATCTGTGATCGAGGACTCGGGTTATATGGCCCGTGCCGCCTTCGTCATGGACCGCCTGATGCGCGCAGTAGGCTTACCGGGTAAATCCTTCGTGCCGTTAATCGTTGGTTTTGGCTGTAACGTACCGGCGGTTATGGCTGCACGCACCATGGACACCGAGAAAGACCGTTTGCTGACCATTTCCATGGCGCCGTTTATGTCCTGCGGTGCACGTCTTTCGGTCTATGCGCTGTTTGCTGCTGCCCTGTTTCAGGAAAACGGTGCCATCATGGTCTTCAGCCTGTACGTACTCGGTATCGTTATGGCGCTGGTCACTGGCCTGGCACTGAAAAACACCCTGTTTAAACCGGATCTCACGCCTTTTGTGATGGAGCTGCCTGCTTACCATGTGCCGACGGTGAAAGGCATTCTGATCAAAACCTGGGAACGCCTGAAATCTTTCTGTCTGCGCGCCGGTAAAACCATCGTCACCGTGGTCGTTATTCTTTCCTTCCTGAATTCCATCGGCAGCGATGGTTCCTTCGGCAATGAAGATACCGATAATTCTGTGCTTTCCAAAGTAGCGAACGTTGCCACACCGCTGCTGTCGCCGCTGGGCGTTCAGGACGATAACTGGCCAGCGACCGTCGGTATCATCACAGGTATTTTCGCCAAAGAGGCCGTGGTAGGTACGCTGGATGCACTCTACAGCCCGGAAAGCGGTGAAGACACTGAATACGATTTGTGGGGCGGACTGGCAGAATCCCTGCAAACTATTCCGGATAATCTTGCCGGGCTCGCGGACAGCCTGCTCGACCCACTGGGTCTGAGCCTTGTTGGCGCTGACCAGACCGCTGAACAGGGCGTACACAGTGGTACTTTCTCCAGTATGGCCCTGCTGTTTGGCAGCCAGATCGCGGCGTTTTCTTATCTGGTCTTTGTGCTTCTGTACACGCCGTGTGTGGCAACTCTGGGCGCCATTGTGCGTGAATCCGGGGTGCGCTGGATGCTGTTTGTTGCTGGCTGGAGTACCGGGTTGGCGTATACCACAGCGGTTATCGTTTATCAGATCGGTACCTTTGCACAACATCCGGGCAGCTCTGCCGCCTGGCTGATTGGCTGTGCCGTATTTATTATTCTCTGCCTTTGGCAGATGCGGGCCTACGGCAATCGTCAGAACGCCCGCTACATTCCGATCACTCAACTTTGATCGCCTGAGTCTGATCACCCGAGCCGGTGATCAGACGCCCATCAAGGCAACCGCAGTCCAGCTTGCTACACGCCGGCTGTTTATTTTTCAGCCGCTTTTACGCCATGTCATATCTGACACAGATCATTCCGCTGTAATCTTTCTGTAATCTGGCCTCTGGGTGCTGTGATCCGGCCGTGGCCTGAGTTAGAATGCGCGCGATTTTAATCGGGGAGTCCGTAATGGATCTGATCACTGACCAGGGGCAGTTGTTCATCATCCTGGCCTGTATCTTCGGCGCCTTTATGGCCTGGGGCATTGGCGCTAACGATGTAGCAAATGCAATGGGAACCTCTGTAGGTTCCAAAGCTATCACTATTCGTCAGGCGGTTATTATCGCCATCATTTTTGAATTCCTCGGTGCTCTGCTGGCCGGTGGTGAAGTTACCGCGACCATCCGTAAGGGCATCATTGACCCATCCGCACTCGCAGACCGCCCGGAACTTCTGGTGTTCGGCATGCTGGCTTCCCTGCTGGCCGCCGGTACCTGGCTGTTAATCGCTTCCTATCGTGGCTGGCCGGTATCGACGACGCACTCGATCGTGGGTGCCATCGTAGGTTTTGCCGCCGTCGGTATCTCCATGGAAGCGGTAAAATGGGGCAAAGTCGGCAACATCGCCGCCAGCTGGGTAGTGTCTCCCGTCATTGCCGGCAGTATTTCCTTTGTTCTGTATAAAACCATTCAGCACTTTATTCACGACAACAAAGATCCCTTCTCTCAATCCAAACGACTGGTTCCGTTCTACATCCTGTTGGTTGGTTTTATTATTTCCATGGTCACGCTGCTGAAAGGTCTGAAGCATCTGGGCCTGCAGCTGTCGTTTATCAATGCCGCCTGGATTTCGCTGCTGGTCGGTATTGCCGTCATGTTTATTGGTCGCATCATTGTCAGCCGTATTCACGCCGATCCGGAAGTATCAGAAGACATTCACATCGCCAATGTCGAGAAAGTGTTCTCTGTACTCATGGTATTTACGGCCTGTGCCATGGCGTTTGCTCATGGTTCTAACGACGTTGCTAACGCCATTGGGCCACTGGCCGCCATCTATGGTGTTATCAGCCATGGTGGTGAAATTGCCGCTAAATCCGCCGTTCCGGTGTGGATTCTGATGGTGGGTGGCGTCGGCATCGTTGCTGGTCTGGTGACGTTCGGTCACCGGGTGATCGCTACCGTGGGCACAGGCATCACTGAGCTGACACCAAGCCGCGGCTTCGCAGCGACTCTGGCCGCAGCGACCACAGTGGTGGTGGCGTCCGGTACCGGGCTGCCGATTTCCACCACGCACGTTCTGATCGGTGCCATTCTGGGTATTGGTCTGGCGATGGGCGCCGGTTCGCTCAATTACCGTAAAGTCGGTTCTATCTTTATCTCCTGGCTGGTGACTCTGCCGGCAGGCGCAGCGCTGTCGATTCTGTTCTTCTTCATTTTCCGCGCTATCTGGCTCTGATGCCCACTTTGTCCCAGCCGGTTCTCTCCGGCTGGTGACCCTCCTCTCTTTTTCGCGTATACAGAAATGGTCCGGCTATCGGAATTCACCCTGATAGCGCTTGCGAAATATATATGGTACAAACGTACTATAATCATGTTTCACAGTTGTAGCCTTGCATGTTGCGGAACCCTCTATGACCGATCAGTATTTTGAAAATCTGAAGACAGCCCTGCACAAAGCCGGAATATCCACTCCGACTCTGGTCATCGACAAGCAGCGCCTCGACCACAATATCGACCAGCTGATGAATGTGATTAATCAGGGCTTCAATTACCGTATTGTTGCCAAATCATTGCCTTCCGTGCCTTTACTGCAATACATCATGCATCGTACCGGTACGCAGCGCCTGATGAGTTTTCATCTGCCTTTCCTGATGCATCTGGTCAAACAGATCCCGGCCGCAGACATTCTGATGGGCAAACCTATGCCGGTCAGTGCGGCAGAACACTTTTATCAGTGGTACAGCAAACAACCGGCGAATCTGTGCTTTTTCCCTGAGCATCAGCTGCAATGGCTGGTCGACAGCAATGCCCGTCTGTTGCAATACCAGGCCCTTGCGGAGCGCCTGCAGCAACCGATGCGCATCAATCTGGAAATCGATATTGGCCTGCATCGTGGTGGTTTTGCCAGTGATGACGATTATCTGGACGCACTGAATATCATCCGTAACAGCAGCTGGCTGACCTTCTCCGGACTGATGGGCTATGAAGCGCATATCGCGAAAATTCCGCCATTCCTGGGTGGCCCGCAGAAAGCACTGCAGCAGGCCCGGCAACGCTACCGCGACCGGGTAAATATGGCGAAAGAAGTGTTTGGCAGCGAACGGAGCGACGAATGGTGTCTGAACACCGGCGGCAGTACTACCTACCCGCTGTACGATGCCGATGATCTCACCACAGTTAACGAACTGGCCACCGCATCAGCTCTGGTGAAGCCAACAGACTTTGATCTGTTCACTCTGGATCATCATCTGCCGGCAGTATTTATCGCAGCACCCGTGTTAAAGCGCGTGAATAAACCTGAACTGCCAATGACACACTGGATTTCATCCATACTGCGCTGGCTCGGGCGGCTGCCAGCCAATGCCGCATTTATTTACGGTGGTAACTGGCTGGCCAGCCCGTGTTATCCGCTCCCCTGCCGACGGGCCAACGTGCTTGGGCATTCCAGCAATCAGGAACTCTACGAGCTGCCCGCCGACTGCCAGCTGAAAGAAGATGATTTTATCTTCTTCCGGCCCAGCCAAAGTGAATCCCTGTTCCTGCAGTTCGGTAATATAGCGCTCTGTGACGATGGCAGAATTCATGAATGGTGGCCGGTTTTCAGTTATCCACGGGATTTCACCGTCACAGACCAGACCTTAACCGTGCCTCAGGCCGCCGCCAATTCCTGAACGGGAGCCTGATGCAATGGCTATTGCTGTGTTATTACTGTGTGCACTGACTCCGGCGGCATTGATTATTCTCTGCCAGCGCCTGCCACTACTGGAGAAAGCCGGCGTGGTTGTTCTGACCTTTGTCGCCGGCATCGGTATATCAGCTTTGCTGGCGGCCATGCCGCTGTGGCAATCACTGTCAGAAGTGCGGACCAGTATCTCCGAAATAACCATTGCTCTTGCACTGCCAATGCTGGTGTTTTCCATTGATGTAAAAGCATCATTGCGCATGGCAGGCAATACCCTGAAAAGTATGGCGTTTGCGCTGCTGTCGGTTCTGCTTGTCAGCGCTGCCAGCGCCTTTGTGTATGCGGGCCAGCTTGATAACGTGTGGCAGATTGCGGGCATGTCTGTCGGCGCTTATACCGGCGGTGGGCCGAATATGGCGGCGATTAAAACTGCCACAGGCGCAGATGAAACCCTGTTTACCACCATGATTACGTACGACATTCTGCTGTCGTCACTGTATCTGCTGTTTGTTATGACGCTGGCAAAGCCCCTGTTTTCCCGGCTGCTGAAACCTTACAGAGGCAACGATCAGAATGCTGAGCATGAATCCTCCGCAACGTTTGCCCACCTGGCCGACGAAACAGCCTACGCTTACCGCATTCTGCTGCAGAAAAATGTTGTGCTTAACGCCCTCGGTGGCCTGCTGATATCCGCAGCCATTGTCGCCTTAGCCGTCGCTGTGGCCAGTGTGGTGCCAGGCAGTATGGCCTCTGCTGTCACCATCATCACCATCACAAGCCTGGGTGTTGCCGCCTCGTTTATTCCTTTTGTGCGCCAACTGAAAGGCACATTTCAGCTTGGAATGTATCTGATTCTGATCTTTTGTTTTACCACAGGCAGCATGACGGATACCGGGGTGATCACTGACCTCAATATGGCGCTGTTCAGCTATATTGGTGCAATTCTGCTTGGCTCTCTGCTGTTGCAGGCACTGCTCTGCCGCTTATTCAATATTGATACCGACACGTTTCTGATCACCTCGTCAGCAGCCATTATGTCAGTGCCCTTTATTCCGGTGATTGCCGGTGCGATTAAAAACCGCGCCATTATCCTGCCAGGATTCGCCGCCGCCATTATTGGCTACATCCTTGGTAATTATCTGGGCATCGTCATGGCCTGGTTTACCCGCTGGCTGATCAGCGCTTAACAGAGACTCTGCTGCCCGCTATCGCCGTCAAAGGTTATAATGCCGCTTTTGTGAACCATCAGAGCAGCACACAATGACAGTTGATATCCAACGCACAGACAGCGCAGATTGCATTCGTCTGGAAACCGCCAATCCTGACTGCGCTATGATCTGGCTGCACGGACTGGGAGCCACCAACGAAGATTTCGTTCCTGTGTTTAAACGCATTGTCAGCTCTCTGTCACTCAACTGCGTCGGACTTTTCCCTCAGGCGCCAACCCGTCCGGTGACCTTTTCCGGCGGTATGAGCATGCCCTGCTGGTACGATATTCTGGGAGCCAATCCGAAGCGTATCATTAACGAAGACGACCTGCAGGCAGCCGCTGCTGGCGTACACCATCTGCTGCAGTCGTTACTGGATGAAGGCATTGCCCCTCAGCGGATATTTATTGCCGGCTTTTCACAGGGCGGCGCCGTCGCTTATGAAAGTGCAATGAGCTATAACGGAACGCTGGCCGGCCTGATTACCCTGTCGACGTATATTGGCCGGCCAATGACGCCAGCCAACACTGCGCTGCCGGTTTTCTGTGCCCACGGCACTCAGGATGATGTTGTACCGATCGCTCTGGGCGAGGCGGCGTTAAATGATCTGCAGACCATGGGGCTGACACCAGAGTGGAAAACATACCCCATGCAGCATGAGGTATGCCTGCCGGAAATTGCCGACATCAGCGGTTTTGTCGCCCGTCAGCTTGGCCAATAACAAACCGCGCAGATATATCGCGCAGCTTATTCGCAAGTTCACTCTGTTCCTGCGCGGTTTTACTCATAAAAGAGGACGTGGCGACGGTGTGATCAGCAATTTTATAAATGCTGCGCATACTGCCGGACATTTCTCTGTTGGTAGATACATGCTCTTCGGCGGCAGCCGCAACCTGATCCGTCATATCACGGATCAGGCTTACCGCAGACTCAATTTTGTGCAGCTCTTCGGTCAGACCGGAGGAAAGATTAACCGTTTCTTTTACCGTTGACTGGGAAGACTCCACCGCTTCAAAAGCGCGCTTTGACTCCGACTGAAAACGACTGACGATACTTTCAATTTCTGCAGTCGATTCCTGGGTACGCTGTGCCAGTGTGCGTACTTCATCGGCCACCACAGCAAACCCTCGTCCCTGCTCACCGGCCCGTGCCGCCTCAATCGCCGCATTCAACGCCAGCAGATTGGTCTGCTCAGCAATGTTTTTAATCACGGATAACACACCGCCAATAGCGTCACTGGAACTGTGCAGGTCACGGATAACATCCGATACCTGCTTCATTTTGTCATCAAGTTGCAGAATAACGCTGACGCTCTGTTCAACTGAACGCCCACTGCTGGCCGCAACCTCATTGGCAGATTCGGTATTTTCAGCCACCTGCTGCATACTCGCAGAAATTTCCTGTGTGGCGATTTCCTGCTGGCTCATGGCCGTCACGACTTTGCCGGTTTCCTCCTGCTGCAGATTCATCCCTTTGCTGCTCAGTTTGATCGTCATATGGTTCTGCATGGAAATCAGCGTCAGCTGGGCGGAGATATCCAGAATGGTTTTCACCGTAGACTCAATCTGCTCAAGCATTTCATTTCCGGCCCGTGCCGCGTCACCCAGCTCATCATTCTGCAGAACACTGAATCTGTGATTCAGCTGCAGATTACGCCCGGCCAGATGCAGCCCCTGCTGCAATGCGATGATCTGGCGGTACATGGCGCTCGACAGCAGCCACACCAGTAATAAGGTCAGTGCCACCGCCAGCAAAGAGAACAGGCCGGTACTCCAGGCTTCAAGCTGAGTTTCTTCAAGCTTCGCTGCGGTGAGTGAAATCAGATTGGCTTCCAGCCCGTTTTCCAGTTCCTTGAGGCCATTAATACGGGCGGTTGCCCGCTCAAACCAGTAAGCAGATTCAACATTGAAGCCTTCGTTACGGCTCAGGGCGACATCGCGCATGCTCTGCACGTCGATCTCCGCCTGACTGCTTCTGAAGGCCTGATAGGCTTTAACCGCGCTGCTGTCAGCAAAGCGTTCAAAACTCTGCAAATGAGCATCCTGCTCAGATACCAGACGCACGAAACGGGTAAACAGTGCCGCGGTAAAGCTGTCCCGTCCGAACACATTACTCATCACTGCGCGCTCAATGCCGGCACGTTCCTTACCCTGCAAAAAGCTGTAATACGCCTGCAGGGCACGAACGATCTGGCCATCTGAGGTATAAGCCGTTGCCAGTGCAGGAACCACCAGCAAACGGTCAATCGTCCCAGTGTAGAAGGCCAGCACTTCCGGTAAGGCGACACTCTGAGCGTCTACCCTCTCCCGCAAAGCATTAATGGCAGCAACCTTCTGCTGCACATCCTTCAACGCCCGGTAAAGCTCGGGATAATTCTTTAAAGCGGGATGTGATGCCAGCAGCGCCTGCCACTCTTTAATACGGCCATTAGTCAGTTGCCGCTGTCCGGGCAGTTTATCGCCGAAGGATTGCCCCTTGCTGCCGAGAAATCCGGCCGACATGCCACGTTCCTTTTGCAGCTCATGGGCCAGCAGACTGTTAACCGAGCTGACTTCCACCAGAGTCTGCACTGATGTCAGACCATTGATATTGCTGAGCGCCCTGATCTGGAGCCCAGATTCCAGAAACACGACTAACAGAAGAGGTACCGCCACGAGTATCAGGAGTTTGTACCTGACACTGAGATTCCTGATTATGTTCACGATCGTCTCCATCCGGATGTAGCATGATCGTCTCAGACTAGCCCATGCTTTTTGCTTCTGCCTGCCGGCAACATGGTGTTACGAACTATTTATGATTTTTATCCATCCCGTTGCTTATAGTTTTAAACTATCTGGCTGCCGGTGGTGCTGCCCCATGCCCTTATCTCTGGTATCCTTGCGCCTCGTTTTTACCCGTGAATCCATTCAGATCAGAGGCCAGCCCCGCCATGATTACCATGTACGGCATCAAAAACTGCGACACTATCAAGAAGGCACGTAAATGGCTGGAAGACGCCGGTGTCGAATACCAGTTTCATGACTACAAAAAAGACGGTCTGGACGCAGCATTGCTGGATACCTTTATTGCTGAGCTGGGCTGGGAAGATCTGCTCAACCGCCGTGGCACAACCTGGCGCAAGCTGCCGGATGATGTGAAAGATGGCATTGATGAGGCATCGGCAAAAGCAGTGATGCTGGACAATCCATCCATCATTAAGCGCCCTCTGCTGGATACCGGTAAACAAAAAATTCTGGGCTTTAAAGCTGACGATTACGCAGCTCTGGGCCTGTAACGCTTAACGACTGACTTTGCTTTAACGTACGCTCACTGCGTACCGTACTGAGGAACCCCTATGACAAACGCATTCGCTCTGGCCATTGGTGTCGGCACTAAAAACAGCAACGGTGACTGGCTGGAAGTTTTCTATCAGCAGCCACTGCTGAACCCGGAAGCAGCACTGATCGAAGCGGCTAAAAGTACGCTCGGTTATGAAGGTGGCAACGCTGCCCTGGAAGTCGACGGTGGTGAACTGAGCGCCTTCGCTGAAGCCATTGAAGCAGCAGCGCCTGCGCAGGCGGCACTGGCCCGTGCCTGCACTGAGAGTGAAAAGCCGGTGGTAATCACCGTTCTGGAAAGTGACGAACAGGCCTCTTCAACGCCTGAGGTTTACCTCAAGCTGCACCTGCTGTCTCATCGTCTGGTTAAGCCACATGGTGTTAACCTGGCCGGTATTTTTGGTCTGCTGCCAAACGTTGCCTGGACCA
Source organism: Oceanospirillaceae bacterium (assembly GCA_002706025.1). GTDB lineage: Bacteria > Pseudomonadota > Gammaproteobacteria > Pseudomonadales > Oceanobacteraceae > Venatoribacter. The sequence continues at coordinate 736 of PAJK01000099.1, read as the reverse complement.
ACAAAGGCGCGATCGATCTGAGCGAACTGCCACAGGCACAGCTGGAAGCCCGTCTGAAAGGTGAACTGCTGAGCGTAAACAGTGTGGATAAATTCCCACGCATGACCGACTACGTGGTACCGGCAGGCGTACGTATCGCTCACACTGCCCGTATCCGTCTGGGTGCTTACATTGGTGAAGGCACCACCGTAATGCACGAAGGCTTTGTTAACTTCAACGCCGGTACTCTGGGCACTTCCATGGTTGAAGGCCGTATTTCTGCCGGTGTTGTTATTGGCGACGGTTCTGACCTGGGTGGCGGCTGCTCCACCATGGGTACTCTGTCCGGTGGCGGTAACATCATTATTTCCGTCGGTGAAAAATGTCTGCTCGGCGCCAACGCCGGTATCGGTATCCCGCTGGGCGACCGCTGCACCGTGGAAGCTGGCCTGTACGTAACTGCCGGTACCAAAATTCAGGTACTGGACGATCAGAAAAAGCTGGTGGAAACCGTTAAAGGCCGCGATCTGGCCGGTAAATCTGACCTGCTGTTCCGTCGTGACTCAATCACAGGTGCTGTTCAGTGCGTAACCAACAAAAGCGCAATCCAGCTGAACGAAGAACTGCACGCCAATAACTGAGTTAATTAACTTGGTTATTACGCTGTAAAAAAACCGGCCTGATGGCCACTGCTGTCCCACAGTTTGGGATTCATATCACGAGCCTCATCTGAGGCTCGTTTTCTTTTCTCTGTCGT
>PAJK01000098.1 GCA_002706025.1 Oceanospirillaceae bacterium | reverse complement strand
CGCGACGGAGATTTGAACCTCCTCAGGTTCGACAAATTGCCGGGAGCAATTTGGTCCACCGAAGGTGCCCGAAGGGGTGAAGGCAGGATGCCGGAGAGACACCAGTAGCGAGCCTGCGAGCGGAAAGAACGTCGGAGCTTGCGACGACGGCCCGAAGGGCGACAGGACTTGGAACATCAACGCCTTTTGTTGATGTGTAAAGCGCGTTTTTCAGCCATCCTCCCGAGCCCGCCATTTCTCAGAAACGCCTTCGAAGTCCTCAATTCCGAATTTTCCAGAAACGTTTTTCAAAGCAGATGTCTGCGCGACGGAGATTTGAACCTCCTCAGGTTCGACAAATTGCCGGGAGCAATTTGGTCCACCGAAGGTGCCCGCAGGGGCGAAGGCAGGATGCCGGAGAGACACCAGTAGCGAGCCTGCGAGAGGAAAGCTCGTCAGCACATCCTCCAGCCATTTCTCTCGCTTTATTCATCGCAAACGAAATCCAGAAAAATCCTCAGTCCTGCGAACCAGATATCTGCTGTACCAGAGCCTCCAGTTCAGCAAACTGCTGTGGGGTAAAACAGCGTATGCCATGCTGCTCCAGCAGGGCAGCGGTCACCCCCCGGCCTGCGACCAGAGTGCCGGAGAAGGTTCCGTCATAGATACCGTCAGCGCCACAGGACGGCGAGCGGGCGGCCAGCAGAGCCGCAACTGCGCCGTGTTCCCGGGCTATGGTCAAAGCATTCTGAGCACCCAGTACAAACTCTGCACTGACATCCTGACCATCGCGGGTATGGACAGCCGCGTTGCCATGCAAAACCTCAGTTCCGTCTGCAACGGACGCTGAGGATGTGGTGATAATTTCCGCCGCAGGGCGGGGCGTAGGCAGTCCACCGGCGACTTCCGGGCAGACAGNAACCAGCAGGCCCTGCTGCTGCCATTCATTCAGGCGCTGCTGCGCNTGGTGGACTTTCTGATCNTTGGCTTTGCCGTCATAGCGCACCGGCTGACCGAGCAGGCAGGCACTGACCAGAATTTTCATGCAGGTTCTTCCTCTGAGGCATNGGTTTTACGGGCNAGAAAATGTACNTAGCGGCCCAGACGGCGATAAGGNTCCTGTAAACCAAANTCGAGATCNGCCGCGTTTACTTTTTCCTGGGTAATACGTTCGCGGATTTTCTGNTGCATATGATCGTGAACGCAGCGGATACCGCGCCAGCTTTTNACCTGNAAGCCCAGTTGNTGTAACGCCGCTTCGATTTTATCCGGATCAAGCGGATGCTGNGGNGCGTTACCTTCGGCACGTAAACGCTGGTTNGCGGANGNGGGGGCATGGGTGCGGCCATTCATAATCTGGCGCCACTGGTGCCCGTGNAGGTTATAAAACATCAGCGATAACCAGCCACCGGGTTTTACTTTATCGGCCAGTAACGGCAGTGCGGCNAAGGGATCTTCCAGCCATTCCAGTACGGCGTGGTTCATCACCACATCAAACTGACCGGGAAAGNCCTTGTCCGCCTGCTGNAATGAACACAGCTGACAGTTCAGTGGCAGGTTGTCTGCGGCAAANTGGTCCTGTGCCAGCGTCAGCATCTCAGCAGAAATATCACACAGACTGATGTGTGCTCCCTGTTTGGCCAGCTGCAGGCTGAACTGCCCCTGACCACCGCCGATNTCCAGCACCCGGGCGCCAGCAACGGGNACNGCCTGATCGGTAAAATCCTGCTGCAGCGCTGCTAAGCGCAGCTGGCCCTTAGGCGTCGCGTAAATAGTGCGGGCAAAGCGTTTGGCAATATCGTCGAAGTTGCGGTCAGCCTGGGTGGCCGNNGGCTCATAGGGCTGATATTTGGACGGCTTGTCCGCACTTTGCCTCTTTTTTGGAGCACAGTTTTCTGGAGCAGAGTTGTCTGCTGTAGATTTGTCNGGTGCAGAGTTGTCTGACGTAGGGTTATCTGAGCTGGACATGGTTGCTGGTTATCCGGATATGAAAGGCCATTTTAAGTCAGAGGCTGTTAAATACCAGATACAAAAAAGCCGGGGGAAACCCGGCTGCTGAGCGNGTTGAAAAAGAAGAGGGCAGANGNGTACAACACGGGTGTANNTCAGAGGTGNACATCAATTNGCAACGATCAGACGCTCCATGCGTTCGAGATCNTTCAGTACCCGCCAGTCTCCGCCGCCTTCGGTGACTCTGTGTTGCCAGTTGTCGAGTCGGTTGAGGTAGTCTCGCGGGTCGATATTATCACTGCGTAACTTAGTGACATTGAGAGCAACGACGTGAATGTTATCCATGCTAATTGGAAAGTCTCGGGTGTAATCATCGGGTAAGTCCTCTTCTAAATCTGAAAAAATAAACACGTATTTTTCACCGGCTCCGGTTTCGTTCAGATATTCCGTGGCCTGCAACATACCGCCGCTGATGTCNGTATTGGCGCTGCCGTATTTCAGCTTGCCGGCGAAATCATCAATCGCCTGTTTAAAGCTGCGNTTCTGCTCGTTGGCGGTGCTCGGGCGCATATCGAAGGTGGCTTTGGCGAGGATGTCTTTCTCGCTGAAAGAGCCGCTGTCGATNCGGGCGACCGCCATCGAATCACCGCTGTTCAGNTTGGCCAGCAGGTAATTGATAATGGCCTGCGCTTTATGCAGTTCCTGGGTGTAGGTACCTGAGGTATCAATCANCAGGTACACGGCTTTTGTTTCCGGTCTGGCCTCGCCACAGCCACTCAGCGCAAGGCTGAGCGGCAGGGCGGCGGTTAACAGAAGTTTTTTTACGCTGTTCATGGCAATTCTCCTCNGGTTCAGGCGGCTGCCACCGCGCCGTTGTCTGCGTCTTTTTCGGCTGCTTTTGCATTGCCGCGGCTTTTGCGGCTGCGTGCCGGTTTCTCTGCGGNTTCTTCCACACTGACATCCGGAATGGCGTCAGCGACTTCGTCTGTGCTCTGNGAGCGGTGACGCAGGCTGATGACCAGGNGTTCGATGCTCAGCGGTACNATGATCAGCAGGTCATAGGCATGCATCAGCAGNCGGGCNCTGTGNTCCAGCAGGTTGCCCAGGGCNCGGCTGGCAATGGCTGTGATGCGGATTGCAGCGACTAACAGCAGACCCAGTACCGTACGCAGGGAGTGGATAAACGACTCCAGCGGGATGGCGATAAAGGCCAGCGCGAAAGGCAGTACAAACCCCATCACCATTTGCCCGATGGACGGAATCCAGCGGAACTCCGCGTGGCTTGCNGCTACGCCACNGGCTGCAGCGGTTACACCGGTCAGCGACTGAGTCAGGGCTTCACGGTCCAGTGCCAGCAGATCACGCATATAAGCCAGCGATGCTTCAATACCGGCCAGCACACAGAGGATGGTCAGGCTGATCACCATCATGCGGCGGCGCATTCTGTCATCCATNCTGCTGATCATCGGGAACAGGCGNGTNACCCGCAGCGATTCCAGCAGAAACAGNCCCATGGCAATCTCAATCAGGATGATCACCAGCGCGGCGATATCNGANGTTTTCANNGCACCTATGTAGCTGGTGCCACCGACCATTTCCGACATTGGCAGAGCGATCAGCTGGAAGTTGATCAGGCCACCCATTACCGCGATGGTCAGTACCAGTCCTGAGATAAAGAACTGGGTCAGCGAGCTGGATGCCAGACTGCGCACTGCAGCATCTTCACCNCGCCGGATTTCTTCAAACTGCGCCATCTGTTTATCCAGCTGATGGGTGCGCTTATCCAGGCCGTCCACAGTGGCCGCAACTTCATCCATTTTGCTGTTCAACGTGCGCCATTCAGGCTGCATTCTGGCCAGCAGTTTGTGGCGTTGCGCGGCACTGTTCTGCCAGGCTTTCAGTGTTTCTTTGTGGGTGTCTTCCACCGCACCTTTAATGTTGTTCAGTACCTTGGCGACTGCCGGATCACCGTGGCTTGGCAGTGCCGCGATGGTATTCACCACCTCACTCCAGGCCGGTGGCAGCGGCGGGTTCTCGCCGGATTCACGGTACGTTTCTTCGATATCGTCAATGGCGGAGGCGATATCACGGTGCAGCGCCGGGTAGCCGGAAAGATCACGGGCAACCAGAGCCTGGATGCGGGTGAATTCCCGTTCGATGCGGCGTTCTGCATCGTTACGCGCTGCGGCCAGCAGCACTTCGCGGTTGCGCTTCACCAGGTGGCGCTCCAGCTGGCTCAGCGAGCGGCTGGTAAGGCGCAGTACGTTGCGCAGTCCTTCGCCGGTTGAGCGCAGCATGTTGTGCGCCGGGCGGCGGCCAAAATAAAGCAGGGTCATTGCCAGCAGCAGCCAGACCGTTGCCGAAACGGCTGTGTTGGCGGACCAGAGTGTCAGTAGTGAGTCCATCTTCCCGTCCTCTTACGTTTGTTTGTCTGTTTGGTCGGGCGGTGCGTTGTGTACCGCCGATGAATACAGATTGACGGAGGCCGGTGAAAAATCGGTGAGAAGAATGTGATATCTGTCGCGTGGGTTACCTGTTGCGGTCTGCCACGACGGAAAGCAGTGTTATGCTCAAAGGCACGGCTGATCAGGCCCTTTTTACAGCACCTTTTGCAGCACCTTCACGGTTTGTGTCGGGAGACCCCTGAATGATCAAGATTTTCTGGGTGGAAGATCAGAGCCACTGGATTGATAAATTCCGCCCTCTGCTGGAACGCACAGACTTTGCCCCGGGGGCGGAAGGGGAGCTTGCGGCTGCACAACACAACCGGCTGGAAGTCTTTAAATTCAGTGAACCGGCCATTAATCGTATTCAGCAGACCGCTGACGACGATGCGCCGCATATCGCCATTCTTGATGCCAATCTGAACGGTAATGACGACGGTGGCTTCAGCGTATCCAAAGCGTTATTGAAAAAGTGGCCGGCACTGCCGATCGTATTTCTGTCGGAACATTCGGGCACGGGCATTGAGCAGAAAGCCTTTGAAGAAGGTGTCACCCAGGATTTTATCGCCAAACATCAGCGCAATATTGACGGCGTTTTACTGTGGCGCATGAAGGCGCTGTTGCGCCAGAGTCTGCAACCGGCGGCGAATAAAAAAGCACAGCTGGTGAGTGGCGATCTGCGTATTGATCTGGTCAGCTGGGAAGTCTGGTGGAAGGGCAACAAACTGATGAATCCGGCCAANGCGGCACGCCCGCTGGCGCCGACNCCGAGNAAAATTCTGCGCTTTCTGGTGGAAGCATCGCCACGTCCGGTANCCACCATGCAGATGGCGGAATGGCTGGAGGCGGATCTGGAAAAATTTTCCTACGCCAATTATCGCCAGCANATTAAAACCCTGCGTAAATCCCTGGCCCAGGCTCATGGTGATGAAGAGGCATTTATGGCGCTGTGTAAGCAGGGTGAGGCCGTGGTGACCTTTGGTGCAGAGGGAGCGTATTTGTGGAAAGCGCCCAAAGCGTAATNTTTTGACAGTAATAAACAGGTAGCAGCGCGATGACGGAACAGAGCAATAACGATAAATTTTCCTTCCGCATTCATTATCCGTGGCGCACGCTGCTGGCGGTTATTCTGCTGCTGTTTTATGCCCTGTTATTACTGACGCCTGCTTTGGCNGAAACGCTGAATATTCCTCANCGGATGCTGCATCCGTTGTATTTTNTCTGTGGGTTTATCGCCTTTTTATTGCTTGCCTGGTTTGATGTTAAACGCTTTTTTTATCAGCAGAAACGGGTNCGGGAAAGTATGCATCAGTTGTGGAGCAGTAAGCGACACCTGCAGGAGCGGGCGCAGACATCGGCCAGCCATACTGACAANCTTAAATTATTCATCAGCGATAAACTGCTGGAATACATCGAGTACGATGAGAAATATCTGCACTTTAAAAGNATTGCCTCAGAAGTGCGNCATAACGGCGTTATTTCCTTTGATAAAGTACAGTCGGCGCTGACTTATGCTCAGGGGCACAGTCTGCCGGACGAATCCGGCACCGGTGCCAATGCCAGAATGTATCAGGAAGCGCTGAGCGGNATGCGCTATTTATGGGATCTGCTGGATCTGTCCACNACAGATAATATGGCANTNCACATCGGTGCTTANGTCAGTCGCTGNGAAGAGCTGTTATTTGAAGCGGAACTGCAGGGGCAGGACGCCAGCAGTATGCCGGTTGCTCCCGCNTTTGATCCGCGCCAGGCGTTAATCGATACCCTGATACTGCANCTTGGCGTCACCCTGTGTGATGANCAGGGGAATCCCGACCCGCAGGTGTTATTCAGTCTGAACAGCANAGCTGAAAATCCGGCTCAGGTCAGNTGAGNCATCTGCNGTGATTCTGACCGACACAGACGGCTTGTACCGCATCGAAATTCAGCCCTGTGAATCCTTGCTGGGNAATNCCAATCATCTGATTCTGTTNCTGGAAAACCTGATTAAAAATGCCCAGTTNTTTGCTACTAAGCGCAAATATAAAAGTCCGTTTGCGCCGATNTCTGTGCGTCTGTGGGAAGCCNGTCAGTGCCTGTGTATGACCATTTANAACCGCGGCCCNCACATTGATTACGAAACCAAAGATCAGATTTTTAAACTGGGCTTTTCTACCCGCAGGGTACAGGAACATCACGGNAAAGGTCTGGGCCTGTATTTTGCCCAGCAGATCACCCAGGGCTTTGANGGTGACATAGGTTTCGACAATATTGCCAACCAGCCGGGACAGTATCACCTGCGTCTGCAGCTGGCGTCCGGTGCGGTGCAGAATATGAATGTGGATATTGTCTGTGACGATAACGAGGNACCGCTGGTGCTGATNAGTGGTGANNCNCANNNGCCGCAGAAATCGNTGGATATTGAACTGAGCAGTACACTGATCAATNTCGAACTGCACATGACCGGCGATCAGCAGGTTTACCGTTTCGANATTGATGGTGAACGTAAGACGTTGTTTGATCCNGCCGACCCNTNCCATCCGCAATGGATGATCAAGGTATCCNGGCGTAAAGCGGATCAGCTGACGTTTACCCCNCTGGACATCCGNGGNGTGCAGTTCAGNGTGCGNCTGCCAACCCTGAGCGGNCGCATNGATGGGGTTTCCGCTTCAGCTGGTGCNCCGCAACTGGACGAGCTGGATGCNGGTTTCCGCAGNCCGGATGATTTCTGAATAAACGGTGACAGGCGCCGGATATCTGTCGCTGAGCNGAGNCTAAGNCGCTGTTTTTCCAGAGAAATCTGCTAAACAGCGGATACGCGATCAAAACGAATGGTGACAAAGTAACTGGTGAAGGCAGGTTACTATTCATCGTCTAAACTTAGTTTTGTATCTCCCGCTATTTATTTTTAACCAGCCAATAACAGTCATCATTTATGCACAGCAGGAAGACAGTAACGGCACCGGAATGCCCGGTCGGTGAATCACATTGTACTGTGATCAACGAAGTGATCGCCCTGCGTGAGCAGGTGGTCACCGACCCGCTGACCGGCCTGTATAACCTCCGCTATTTCCATCAGGCGCTTGAGCAGGAGCTGGAACGTACCGAACGTACCCGCATTGCTACCGCAGTGATGATGATTGATCTGGATTTTTTCAANCAGATTAACGACACCTGGGGNCATGAGGCCGGTAANGANGTNCTGACGTCNGTTGCCGCGATTATCCGTGCCAGCACCCGCCGNCTGGATATTCANTGNCGNTATGGCGGTGAGGAATTTGTCGTTATTCTGCCGTCCACTGAACGCCGTCTGGCGGTACAGGTGGCTGAGCGCTTACGCGAGAACATCGACGCGGCTGAAGTTGAGACAGCCGGACAAACGCTAACGGTCACCGCCAGTATCGGGCTGGCATTTCATAACGCCGATAACCCGGACAACGCCTCCGGGCTGGTGGCCAGCGCCGATCATTTTCTCTACAAAGCCAAACGCGAGGGGCGTAACCGCGTCTGCTATCCGGCGTTTGAAAGCGAAGAAGTGATTGTCTGCGGTGAAGAGCGTCAGGCGCTGGGGTCTATGTTTGCTGATCAGACTGACAACGACGAAGAAGTTTTCGAAGGCGACTGGTCCGAATCTGACTGGTCCTGATCTGCTCAGCGTTTCTGTTTCGCCAGCCAGCGATCCAGCGCATTGGCGAACTGCGCTTTATCCCGGTCGGAAAACGCCGCATGACCACCACTCTGCACACCACTGGAGCGCAGGGTCTCCATAAAGTCACGCATCTGCAGCTTCTGTTTGATGGTCTGTGGGTTGTAAGGCTCACCACGATTGTTAATTGCTGACGCGCCTTTTTCCATTACTTCTGCAGCCAGCGGAATATCCTGAGTAATGACCATATCCGCCGGGTCACAACGCTGAGCGATCAGGTTATCGGCAACATCGAAACCGCTTTCCACCTGCAGGCAGCGAATGTGCGGTGAGGGTGTTACCGGTACTCTGTGATTGGCGACAAAAATCGTTTCGGTAGCGGTACGGATNGCCGCTTTGCAGATGACTTCGCGCACCGCTTTCGGCGTGGCGTCNGCATCGACCCAGATAACAGGCATAGACTTGCTTCCTTGAGGGATAGCCAGGACAAAGGTTCAGGCGGCTATCTTACACTTNCCNGCTGCATACTTCCTTGTTTGACGNTTATTACCNGGCTGTTTGTTTTTTCTGTGTGTGCCCCACAGGCTGAACGCTCTGTTCGGCNTTAACNGCCAGNGGAATGCGTTCGNNNNCTTGCCACAGGGNGCAGCGCATCCGCATACTGCACTGCAAAGTATTTACCGGTGTTGATTATGCGAACTGCCATTCATATTGATGTTGTCTCCGATGTTATGTGCCCCTGGTGTGCGATTGCCTTTGCCAGTCTGAACCGTGCACTGGAAGCCATGGATGAACAGGTATCCGCTTACATCCGTTTTCAGCCATTTGAGCTGAACCCGGAGATGGCAGCGGAAGGGCAGAATCTGCGGGAACACCTTAAAGAAAAATACGGCAGCACGGATGAAGAATCCGCCAATGCCCGCGCTCATATTGAGCAGATGGGTGAGCAGCTCGGATTTGAATTTAATTTCCGCGACGATACCCGTATGTACAACACCTTTAATGCCCANCANTTNCTGCANTGGGCNGAAAGTGAAGGCAAACAACCGCAACTGAAAGCGGCGTTATTTGAAGCCTATTTCCGTGATGGTCGTGATGTCAGTGATGTNCAGGTATTGCTGGATGTGGCTGCGGCAACCGGGCTGGATAAGCAGGAAGCTGAAGCGGTTATCNCCGATCAGCGTTTTGCTGAAACCGTNCGGGCACTGGANCAGCAGTGGCAGGAAATGGGCGTGCATTCGGTGCCTGCCGTGATTCTGCAGGAGAAATATCTGCTCAGCGGTGCCCAGGCGCCTGACGCCTATGTAAAGGCCATCAGCCAGCTGATTCTGGAACAGCAGANCGCAGAATANTNCCCGCCANAGNGTTATTGGCCNGGGCTGCTCTGACCGAGCAGCTTTAGTCTGAATTGTTGTTTACATCCTTGTCTGAGCTGNTGTTNTNCGGNCGCTCAGCNNCGGGCTTCCTGNTGCTTTGCGCTGCGGCGGCTGACGATCAATAACGCCGCCATCATAATCCCGGCACCAACAGCCAGACGCAGCACGTCNGTNTCGCGGTTCCAGATCAGCAGATTGACCAGNAAACCGGCCGGAATCAGCGCNTTATTCATAATCGCCAGCTGACCGCTGCTGACTTTGGTCGCGCCCAGATTCCACAGAAAGTATCCCAGACCCGATGCCGCAATGCNCAGCCAGATCAGCACACCCCACTGCAGTTGCGAGGTCGGGTATTGATCGCCGCCNANNAACAGCCAGGCNGGNANNACCANCANCAGAGCACCGATATAAAACCAGCCGAAGGTCTGGTGCTGAACGATNGGGCGCGATGACGGCCAGGTTTCGATCAGGCGNTTNTACAGCACCTGCCCACCGGCAAAACACAGGTTAGTGGCCTGTACCAACAGAAAGCCTGCCCAGAATTCNTCACTCAGCTGGTTGTAGCGCATCACTGCCGCACCGATAATGGCCAGCGCCGCTGACANCAGATAGCGGGAGTGAAAACGCCCGGCCATCAGGTCATAAATGAGCGTGACNTAGACCGGCGTAAAGATGGTAAAAATCAGCACTTCCGGTACGCTCAGCAGNAGAAACGACTGATAATAAAACAGATACATCAGCCCCAGCTGAATGGCGCCGATGGCCATAATGCGCAGCGCCAGCGCCGGTGCAATCGGGTTGCGGATAACCANTGGCAGAAACACCAGAGTAGCCAGAGNAACCCGGGTCAGTACCGAAAAATAGCTGTCCACCTGGCCGGCCAGNTAAACACCGATCAGGCTGAAGGAAAAGGCCCACAGCAGGGTCACACCCCAGAGAATTGGCATAAGCGGGAATCATGAAGTCAGAAACAGACAGCAGCATGCAGCAAACCTCAGACCGAATCCAGCAACTGTGGCAGCGCCTGCAGACTGTTGGTGGATTTTCATACAGATCCTCACCCGGACCGGCGTCAAAGACCGGCTGGTTCGGTGGCGGGGAAGGTAAGGTTGAGGTGCGGGTGATCAGTGACAGCGAGCTGCANTACATCGAGACCGGGACTTTTACNCTGGATGGCCAGCAGCCNGTGGATATGTATAACACCTACATNTGGCAGTAAAAGCGCGCAGGGCATTCGTCTGTCNCATGGTCGNCGCGGTGAGCCGGTCTTNTTGTTTGAGCTTACAGTGGCAGAAGNGGACGGACTGTGGCGCAGCGTGGAAGCCCATGTCTGTATTGATGATCTGTATTCCGGCGAGCTGCAGGAAAGCGCTGAGGGCTTCACTCTGCAATGGACGATTACCGGNCCGAAAAAAGACGAACATCTGCTGTATCACTACCGGATTGTCTGACGTCNGCAGNCGGGAATATTCTGNAAATCNCTNTGCCNGNCAAAACTCAGCACTTTTTCGATCTTTGTTGGCACCTTCGGCACCAGAGTCTCTGAAAGTGACATTTCTTAACACTTCGGCCTATTGAGATCGCCGTGGCGACNTCTTATGTTGGTANCAGGAAAATAAATATAACAACCTGAGGATACATCTATGTCCGGCCAACCCCTTATCGGCCAGATGATGGAGCGCCCNTTGCTGGTGTCTGCACTTCTGGAGCANGCTGAATCNACCCACGCGACCAGCGAAATCGTCAGCCGCCGCTGTGAAGGTGATATTCATCGTTACACCATCAAAGATGCCGCCGTACGTGCCCGTAAGCTGGCGAATCTGCTGAGTCGTTTTGGTGTACAGCAGGGCGACCGCATAGCCACGCTGGCGTGGAACGGCTACCGCCATTGGGAGCTGTACTATGGCGTATCCGGTTANGGTGCCGTACTGCATACCATCAACCCGCGCTTATTNGCTGAGCAGCTGGTGTACATCATCAATCACGCTGAAGACCGCTATCTGTTCGTTGACCTGACCTTTGTCCCTCTGCTGGAAAANATTCAGGACCAGATCAGCCGCATTGAGGGCTTCGTTATCCTCTGTGACGAAGACAAAATGCCGGATACCAGCCTGCCCAATGCTCTGTGTTATGAAACCCTGCTGGCCAATGAGCCGGACGATTTTANCTGGCCGGAGTTTGATGAACGCGCCGCTGCCAGTATGTGTTACACCTCAGGCACCACAGGCAATCCGAAAGGGGTGCTGTATTCCCACCGTTCGACTGTGTTGCATGCCATGGCGTCGATAGGTGAAGAAGCGCTGGGTCTGGCATCGACTTCCTGTTTCCTGCCAGTAGTGCCGATGTTCCACGTTAACGCCTGGGGCACGCCTTATTCCGCTGCGATTACTGGTGCCAAGCAGGTATTCCCCGGGCCGGGAATGGACGGAGCCTCGTTGTGGGAACTGATCGATGCCGAGAAGCCGGACCTGATGCTGGGGGTGCCGACCGTATGGCTGATGCTGCTCAATCATATGGACAGTATTGGTAAGAAGCTGGAGTCGGTAAAGAATGTTGTGGTAGGCGGCTCCGCGGCGCCGATGTCGATGATCCGCGACTTCAACGAGAAACACGATGCTTTCCTGATTCACGCCTGGGGCATGACCGAAATGAGCCCGATCGGCACGGTGAATTCACATAATATCCATACCGAATCCCTGCCACTGGAAGAACGTTACAAGCTGCAGGCCAAACAGGGGCGTCCTGTATATGGCGTGGAGATGAAGATCGTCGATGACGACAACAATACGCTGCCTCAGGACGGGGTGGCGCGCGGACGCCTGCTGGTGCGAGGCCCCTGGATTGTAAGTGGTTACTACAACAACGATGACCGCAGCAGCTTTATCGATGGCTGGTTCGACACCGGCGACGTCGCCACCATTGATGAGAACAATTACCTCACGCTGGTGGACCGTTCCAAGGATGTGATCAAGTCCGGTGGTGAGTGGATCAGCTCCATCGATCTGGAAAACGCCGCAGTCGGCCATCCGGAGCTGGCGGAGTGCTGTGTGATTGCTGCACGCCACGACAAATGGGCCGAGCGTCCGGTGCTGCTGGCGGTGCGCAACGAAGGCGCAGGCGTTGATGAAGCCGGGGTACTGAAGTATCTGGAAGATAAGGTCGCCAAATGGTGGCTGCCGGATGCTGTGGTGTTTGTCGATTCACTGCCGCATACCGCTACCGGCAAATTGCTGAAGGTGGACCTGCGCAAAACCTATGAAAATTATCTGCTGGAAAAAGTGTGAGAATCCGGCGCAAATTGTCGACACTGACGTGTGTAATAACGACCTGCCTTACCTTCCGGTAAGGCGGTCATCCCTCCTGAATATGAGACCTGGTCGGCCTTTTCAGCGGTTCGGCCATGCCAGATATGGCAGATTACATTCTGATACAACAGAATAACCAATTAGTTAACGACGGCGTGTTTTGTCGACTTATACTGATACCATACTTTCTTATGAATCCTGAATCGCTTTAATAACGAAGGTGCCGGTTCCGGATCCCGCACATTTTATATTCCTTTCTGGGGGTTTCATTGACCATTCGGCTGATCCTTATGCTGTTGGCCTGTGTTTGCAGCACGGGCAGTTTTGCCCTGGCGGCAGAGAACATTACCCCGGTCACTCTCGACCCTGCGCAAGGGCAGGTACCGGTTCAGCCGTCACTGACTCTGCTGCGTGATCCCACGTCAGCGCTGACGCTGGATGACGTGATGGCAGCCTCTGCGGATTTTCATCCGTTGCAGGGAAAAGAGAAATCGATGAATTTCGGTTACGTGCGCGATGTTCTGTGGCTGCGTCTGCCGCTTCAATCTCTGAGTACTGAAGAGCAGCGCTGGCTGCTGGAATTCGAGTTCGCCTATCTGGATGATATCCGCGTGTTTGTGGTACATGACGATCACCGTACACAGATGAAAGCCGGTTTNTCNTANCCGGTTGGTGAATGGGAAATTGTTGCGCGTAAGCCGGTTTTCCCGGTGCAGCTGGANGCTGGTGAAGACGTCACCGTGTATATCCGCGCGGAAAGTGAAGCACCGCTGGTGCTCAANATGCGTATGTCCACCCCGAACGCTTTCAATCTCAGCGAAAACCGGGTTGTGGCNTTTCTGGCGCTCTACTTCGGTATGCTGGTGGCGCTGGGCCTGTACAACCTGTTGCTGTTTATTACGCTGCGCCAGCGCGAATTTCTGATTTATACCTGTTTTGTTCTTACCTTCGGCATCGCGGCATCGCATATGAACGGTGTAGCCCAGCTGACGTTAAGCCAGTTCAGTGTGCATTCTCCTTATATGGTACCCACGGGCTTTGCCCTGGCAGCAACGCTGGCGGTGTTGTTTGCCCGGCGTTTTCTGTGGCTGCGCGACACCCTGCCNATGTGGCACAGGGCGCTNGGTTTTATCGCCGTTCTGTGGGCTNTTGGNACTCTGGTCACCCAGCTGGTGAGCCCGCAGCGGGCACTGGAAATTATGTCCATTATGGGGGTGCTGACGACCATTTCACTGATGTCCGCCGGTATCGTTGCCATGCGNCGCAAGGTTCCGGCAGCCGGNATTTTTGTGTTTGCCTGGACNCTGCTGCTGTTGGGNACNTCCATGCTGGCCATCCGCAANACCGGCTGGCTGCCTTCGAATTCTCTGACCGTTTATGGCATGCAGTTCGGATCGGCAACCGAGATGCTGCTGNTGTCNTTTGCGNTGGCNGCGCGNTTNACNGATATGAANCGGCAGAAAGAAAAAGCTCAGCAGGAGCTGGTACGCACTCTGGTACGTCAGGAGCGGGAACTGGAAGACCGGGTTGCACGCCGTACCCGTGAGCTGGAGGAAGCAAAAGCCCGGCTGCAGCAGATTGTGCATAAAGATATTCTCACCGGCTTACCGAACCGCTCTGGTCTGGCTGCGTATTTTGCCGAGTTTCGTGAAAAAGCCGATGCACGTCAGCCNGTGGCGGTGATGCTGATTGACCTGGATGGCTTTAAACCGGTGAATGATGAATTCGGCCATGATGCCGGNGATGATCTGCTGCGCGATATNGCCAGACATCTGCAGGGTGCGCTGGCCGGTGATGAAGGCATTATCGGCCGCCTCGGTGGCGACGAATTCGTGGTACTGCTCACCGGCTTTGCTGAGCGCAGCGAAGTTACCGACCGCGCCAATGATATTCTGCGTGCTATTGCTGCNGCNAAAGTCACCCGNGATGGNGTCAGTGTCAGCGTTGCCGCCAGTATTGGNATCTGTTTCGGTTANGGTGCGGATGTCAGTCTGAAGAGTCTGGTAACCCGGGCGGACCATGCCATGTANGAAGTTAAACGCAGTGGCAAGCAGGGAATATTTGTCAGTAAAGAGGACGCCGAACTGGCGCTGTAAGCGCGNTGTCGATTACGCNTGTATGANCGCTCAGCAGGAGCGGCGNANCAGAGTGGTTTGTGACCAGACATCCGGAGTAAAAGCATGACTGAATCCCTGAGCTGACAGCACAGACGNCTGAGGTGAATCCAGCAGCGTCAGTTCNGATGGGCGNTGCAGGGAAATATGGCGCAGGAAAGGATGGCCATCCGCTAACCAGTTCAGCATCTGATCGATGTCCGGCAGATCCGCNGACGTCAGACGTTCCAGAATAACTTTTGCCTGACCGTCACAGCGTATGCCGTGGCGCAGCTGNTCATCCCGTTCTTCACCAAAACAGAACATGCGTGGGAAAGGTCCTTCCAGTACCCCGGCTTTCAGCTGGGTGCGCAGATCTTCCTGCTGACAGCCNGCCAGNNTGCCTGCCATGCCAAAATCCGGGGCCCAGGCCCACAGACTGCCTACCNCGCTGTCATCGGAGCTTTCGGCAACCGTTGCCAGCCATACCGGGCTGAAGGCCCGCAGCCATTTCACCACCTGAGTAAGAACGTCGGCATTGGATGGAGTCATCATAGATCGTTTCCGTTGCAGCAAATGAATTTAACAGGGAGAAACAAGTGTTCNGTGAGGCAAAATGCACTNAACACAGGTGAAGGGGCAATACATTGGTNGTTGCCCATATTTGNCCCTTCAGGNCTGATATNTCAGCTTNGCCAGCCCCGGTGCACCGAATTGCGGCACAATTGCAGCACAACAGGCCAGTGGTTTTACGTAATTCTAATAGATTGCGCCAGTAGAGCCACAAATAAAAGCCCCCAGCCCAGACATTTTTCTCATATTAACCACCATTTGACCGATTACTGAAGGTTTTTTCGCACAACGGGAGTGCCAACAGGATTTTTTGGTGCGCGTTTATTGTGCGCAAATAGCCGGAATATGCCGATTTCAGTTTGTAAGTATTTGATTTTCATGACTTTTAATAATTTGGCATGAAAATTACATTCCTGAGAGGAAAGTTTATTTCATCAGNTGCCCCGGGAGGGCGTATGAAACTGATTCAGGCGGTGATCCGGCCTTCGGCATTAAACACTTTGCGTGCGGCACTGACAGCCATGGGGATAGGCGGGCTCAGTATCGCTGACTCCGCTGCCTGTGAATGGACCCCGGGNGATGAGCAGCCGGGCGTGATTCACCATGATGTTTTTCAGCCGAATATGCGTATTGAGCTGGCGGTAGTCGATGGCGATCTGGAACGGGCCATTGAAGCCATCTCNGATGCTGTGCGCGGAGAAAAACTGCAGGATGGAAAAATATTTGTTGTCAATCTGGCGCAGGCGCGCCGTATCCGTACCGGAGAGACGGACGATAAAGCGATTTAAAAACGATTAAATAACAACGGAGTAAATCATGTTAGCGACAGAAATCGCATACGCGTTAGATACGTTTTATTTTCTGATGTGTGCTGCACTGGTGATGTGGATGGCAGCGGGTTTTGCCATGCTCGAATCNGGTCTGGTACGGTCAAAAAACACCGTCGAGATTCTGAACAAAAATGCCTTGCTGTATGGCATTGCCTGCATCGTTTATCTCGCCGTGGGTTACAACATNATGTATCCGGCAAANCCGGTCAGTTCGGTAATCCCGGGTCTGGATTTCCTGCTTGGTGCTGATAACACCACAGAAGCGGTGTTGGCAGGNGGTGATGACGCACCGTATTACTCCAGCATGGCNGACTTTATTTTCCAGGCGGTATTTGCCGCTGCGACTATGTCGATTGTTTCCGGTGCAGTGGCTGAACGTATGCGTCTGTGGCCATTCCTGATTTTNGCCATTGTGATGGTCGCCGTTATTTATCCGGTAGAGGGTTACTGGAAATGGGGTGGTGGTTTCCTCGACCAGTTGGGCTTNCAGGATTTCGCCGGCTCCGTTGTTGTGCATATGGCNGGTGCATCTGCTGCTCTGGNGGNNGTGNTTCTGGNTGGTGCGCGTAAAGGTAAATTTGGTCCACACGGCGAAGTTCGCGCTATTCCTGGTGCNAACCTGCCGATGGCCACGCTGGGTATGTTTATTCTGTGGATGGGCTGGTTCGGNTTTAACGGCGGCTCAGAACTGAAAATCGCCAATGTCGAAGAAGCCAACGCCGTGGCNAAAATTTTCGTTAATACCAACGCCGCTGCAGCGGGCGGTATGGTGGTTGCNGCATTACTGGCGCGCTTTATGTTCGGTAAAACCGACCTGACCATGACCATCAACGGTGCTCTGGCCGGTCTGGTATCCATCACGGCTGAGCCGCTGGCACCGGGTGCTGGTCTGTCGACCATTATTGGTGGTATTGGCGGTATTGTTGTTGTGCTGTCTGTGGTGGCACTGGATAAGCTGAAACTCGATGATCCGGTGGGTGCTATTTCTGTTCACGGTACTGCAGGTATCTGGGGTATTTTCGCAGTTCTGCTGAGTAATGAGGATGCGACCTTTATGGGTCAGCTGATCGGTACGGTTGCAACCTTTGCCTGGATGTTTATTGCGTCGTTCGTGGTGTTGCTGATTATCAAAAAGACCATCGGACTGCGTGTCTCTGAACATGAAGAACTGGTGGGCATGGATATGGAAGAATGTGGTATGTCCGCCTATCCGGAATTTGTACAGGGCCGGGACTGAACATCGTCGCGGTTGTGTACGACAGACGTTTTAATAAAACCTGCCGGATAAAAGCAGAATAACGGCAGAAGAAAGGTTCCATTCTTGTAATGCATTATTCATGTATTACATACCCCTTATGCCGCCCTCCCCGGGGCGGCTTTTTTTTTGCACCGAATTTCATGCGCAGTTTTTATTGCTGACGGCGTTGTTATTCGTTGCTGCAGAGTGTCTGTGCGCATTGGGCGATATGCTGTTGCAGAATCGCCATCACCCGTAACACCCGTACCGGCGTTACTCCGCGCTTGGGTGTCAGCAGGCGGATCTGGTCCGGTGTACCTACCGTGTACTCCGGCAGTACTCTCACCAGTTTTCCTGATGTTAATTCGGTATGCACAGACCACTGGGATTTGGCGGTGATGCCGGCATTTTCCAGGGCCAGCTGAGTCAGGTAGTCCCCTGTGTTGCAATACAGTACCTGCTGCAGGCTGATGCGCTGAGTTTTGCCGTCATTTTTACCGCCATTTCTATTGTCCGGGGTCAGCGGCCAGTGTTTCATGCCGGTGTAGCTCAGACACTGATGTTCATGCAGCTGCTGCGGTTCTGACGGTATACCGTGCTTATGCAGATATGCCGGACTGGCCACCAGAATGCGTTTATCACACAACAGGTCGTAACTGTCGGCGATATGTTGTTCGTGGCCGCCAACGCGGAAGGAAATATCAATGCCTTCCTGCACCAGCTCAGTGATGTTGTCTTCCAGCAGCAGCTCGACGGTCAGGTGCGGATAAGTCGCGTGAATCTGTTTTAACGGCTGCAGCAGAAACACCCGGGCAAAGGAGTGAGGCGCAGTGATTCGGACGTGACCACGCAACTCGGTGTGCTGCTGGCTATCCAGATGAGGTGCTGTCATCAGCTCGGCGAGATCCAGGGTTTTCTCTGCCAGTGCCAGCAGTTCCCGTCCTTCATCGGTGAGGGCGATATGGCGGGTAGAGCGCAGGAACAGTGTTTTGCCGGTGACGGTTTCCAACCGTTTTACGCGCATGCTGACCACCGCCGGGGAATAACCCAGCTTCTCACCCGCCTGACGGAAGTTGAATGTACGGCTTATTTCGCGGAACAGACGCAGGTCCGAGAGATACTCAATCATTATCAATTATTTCAAAACAAAGAATTATATAATCTCATTATTATCAATCTGAACTTGATAGGGCAATCTTTCTCTCATTGTTAAGAAACCATGATATTGCATATGCACAGGCCTTCATGGTCTGTGTGCTGAGGAGATTGAAAAATGAAACGCGTTCCTCTGGGGAAATCCGGAATAGAAATAGCACCGATTGTGTTTGGCGGTAATGTGTTTGGCTGGACAGCTGATCAGGAGCAGTCTTTCCACCTGCTGGATTCCTGCATGGACAAAGGCATCAACATGATTGATACCGCAGATGTCTATTCCGCCTGGGCGCCGGGCAACCGTGGTGGCGAATCGGAGCGCATCGTGGGTGAGTGGTTCCGCCAGACCGGCAAACGCGATCAGGTGGTACTGGCGACCAAAGTGGGCATGCCATTAACGGACGGTAGTGAAGGCCTGTCGAAAAAACACATTATCGAAGGCGCTGAAGCCTCGCTGCGCCGTCTCAAGACGGACTACATTGATGTCTTCTACGCTCATAAAGACGATGAAAGTGTGCCTTTTGAGGAAACCTTCTCTGCTTTTGAACAGCTGATTCAGCAGGGCAAAGTGCGTACGATCGCTTCTTCCAATTATTCTGCTGATCGTCTGGTGCGGGCGCTGCAGTTCTGCAAAGACAATAACCTGCCGCAATTTATTGCCCATCAACCAGAATATAACCTGTTTGACCGTGAAGGCTATGAAGGCCCTCTGGAGAATATCTGCAAAGAATTTGATCTTGGAGTCGTTACCTATTTCTCGCTGGCCAGTGGTTTTCTGTCAGGTAAATACCGTAATGCGGATGACCTGAAAAAATCCAGACGGGCAGATTTTCTGGATAAATACATGACCCCCCGTGGACTGAATATTCTGACTGCGCTGGATGATGTTGCCAGTCGTTACAGGGTACCGGCTGCCACCGTAGCCATTGCCTGGTTACAGAGCCGCGATACCGTTACAGCCCCAATCGTAAGTGCGACATCTGCCGACCAGCTGCAGCAGTTGTGCAGCGCCACAGGCCTTGAACTTGCTGCTGCTGATCTGCAGTTGCTGGATGACGCTGGCGTTGAATAACAGTACAGGGCCGCTACTGAAGCCAATATCTGACAAGCCTTAAAATCAGACTTCAACAGAGATGACTATGAGCCGTTTATTTGAATCTTTTTCTACCCCTGATCTGGCATTAAAAAACCGCATCGTGATGCCGCCGATGACACGCTGCAAATCTCAGCAACCCGGTAATATCGCCACGGAACTGATGGCAGAATATTACGCACAGCGCGCCACGGCTGGTCTTATTATCGCAGAGGCCACTCAGGTCTCGGCTGATGCTCAGGGCTATTCCTATACTCCTGGTATTCACACTCAGGAGCAGGTGGCAGGCTGGCGTCTGGTGACAGATAAAGTGCATCAGAACGATGGCAAAATCTTTCTGCAGATGTGGCATACCGGGCGTATGTCTCATGCCTGTTTCCAGCAGGGGCAGGCGCCTATGGCACCGTCGGCCATCGCCTTGCCGGACGATATTACCGTCTGGGTTGCCAATGACGAACTGGATCGCAGTAAAGGCGGTGGTATGCAGACCTGCACGCCGCCACGGGAAATGACGCTGGCGGATATTAAGCGCGTGCAGGACGATTTTGTGCAGGCAGCGGTAAACGCCAGAGAAGCGGGCTTTGACGGTATTGAACTGCACGGCGCCAACGGTTATCTGATCGACCAGTTTTTACGCAAAAGCTCGAACCAGCGTACGGATCAGTATGGCGGAAGTCCGGCCAACCGTATTCGTTTTCTGCTGGAAATTCTGCAGCGCATGAGTGAAGTATTTCCGCCTGAGCGTATTTGTGTGCGTTTTGCTCCGCACAATATGACCCGTGGTATGGATGATCCGGATACACCGGAAACCGTCTTACTGGTGATGAAAAAAATGGCGGACCTGAATATTGGTTTTGTACATTTTGCTGAAGTCGACTGGGAAGCGGAACCGAATGTGCCGGAAGAGTTCCGGGCGCTGGCGCGTGAGATATTCCCGAATACCATTATTGTCGCCGGTAACTACACAGTAGAACGCGCCGACTGGGTACTGGAAAAGGGTTACGCTGATCTGGTGGCCTTTGGCCGACCTTATCTGGCCAATCCGGATCTGCCACAAAAGCTGCAGCAGGGCAGTGAACTGAAGCAGGTGAACTTTGAAACCCTGTTTGGTGGCGATGCAGAAGGTTACACCGACTATTAAACGTCACTGACCTTGTTCTGTCGGTCGTTTTAATACCTTACCGTGTGTATTGGCGCTGGGTGTCCTGATGGTCACCCGGCGTTTATTTTTTCTGGCATTTGAATTTCCCCACTGTTTTCTGAGGATCTGTCTGATCCGATGATTTTCCTCAACAGAAAGTCGCATAGGCGCACTGAAGCACGGCAAAGCATACTGAATAAAACAACGGATTGAGCAGCTTACGGCTGCAGCTTCCCAGATAACCAGCTCAACAGATTATTCAGGGACGAATATGCTGCTCGCCATTTTTACCGCTGCTGTTCTGGCATCGCTAAGTACACTGCATTTTTATTGGGCGCTTGGAGGCCAGTGGGGCATCCGTTCAGCTGTACCACAGTTGCTGGAGCGGCCTGAACTCAGACCTTCGGCATTGCTGACATCTCTGGTGGGCTGTGTACTGATGGGGCTGGCGTTACTGGCTTTGTTATTGAACAGCCCTGAGGGGATTCGCTGGATTCGGTATACGGGCTATCTGGTCAGTGCGGGGATGTTATTGCGGGCAATCGGAGACTTCCGTTATGTCGGATTTTTTAAGAAAGTCTACAACAGCCCGTTTGCGCTGCGCGATACGCGTTATTTTTCGCCGTTAATTCTGATTCTGTCCTGCTGCTTCTTTATACTGTCGTGGCGTGTTGCCTGATGTGCAATTTATGCTGTCGTGGTGTGCGGTAAAGTGCAGGGCATAGCTGACCGGGGCTGCATCTGCTTTACGGCCTGATCTTTCCTGAAGAGCTCAGCAACCCCGCATATTGTCACGCTTCTCCAGAAACAGCGCCGTTCATCAGTGCCTGTTGCTCCTGCGCGGAAGAGGCCATGGCTTCTTCGATGGTTTTTATAAAACGCGCGGGCGTACCGGCAACAATGGTGTTGTCAGCGACATCTTTGGTTACCACGCTGTTGGCCGCAACAATGGCATTCTCGCCGATAGTCACCCCTGGCATGACGGATACTGCCGCACCAATCCATGCATTCTTTTTAATCACAATCGGCGCGCACCAGGTGGAACGGCGATGTTCTGGGTCAACCGGGTGGTTGATGGTTACCAGATTCACTTTCGGACCAATTAGTACGTTGTCTTCAAGAGTAATACCACCACGATCCATAAACTCGCAGGAGTGATTAATAAACACGTTTTTTCCCACGCGGATATTTTTGCCGAAGTCGGTGTAAAACGGTGGCAACATCCAGAAAGATGAATCAATGGCTTTGCCGGTCAGGCGGGCAAATAATTCACGGGTTTCGTCCGGTGAATGATAGCCGGTATTCATCTCTGCGATCAGTTTCTGTGCTTTGGCAATAATACGGGCGATGGTGCTGTATTCAGGATCGTTCAGTGAAATCACTTCGCCAGCCAGTTCGCGGGCGAGAATGTCTTTTTTTTCCATGGAATTACTCTGTCAGATTGGCTGCAGGACTGTGGGCGGGACCGAAGGGCAGGGTAACACGGGGGAAAGTCAGGCGCAGAAAATACGCCAGAAAAGGGGATATGAATGACAGCGTTCCACAGACTTTGCTGATCCGGGGAATACAGGCTCCCGGAAAGCTTCAGCGCGGGAGCTGATCAGAATTATTCGCCGCGGTTATAGACCACAACCTGCAGCAGTTTAATCGGTACTTCAGTGAGCACTTCCGGGCCGTGAGGGATCTCTGCATCAAAGGTCAGGCAGTCACCGGGTTCCATATCGTACACGTGATTACCGTGGCGATAAGAAATACGCCCTTCCAGGCAATACAGAAACGCTTCGCCCGGATGGGAAAATGACGGAAATACTTCCGACAGATCATCAAAGGTAATCAGAAACGGTTCAAAGGAACGGTTAGCACCGCGCTGATAATTCAGCAGGTGATAGGTATGGCCTTTATCAGACCCGCGACGGATAACTTTCATGCCTTCACCGCTTTTGGTGAACTGAGCACGGCTGTCCGGACGATCAAAATCATTGAACAGTTTGGAAATCGGCAGGCTGATGGCTTCGCATAAACGGTTCAGGGTTTCCAGGCTGGTGGACACCTGAGCATTCTCAATTTTGCTGATCATGCCCTGGCTGATTCCTGAAATCCGGGCGACGTCGGCAATCTTCAGATTTTCCTTCTGCCGCGCGCTTTTTACCTTCATACCTATGTACTGATCGAGGCCGAAGGAGCGACCGCTGTTGTCCTTTTCCGGGTGATTCATTTTGGTGTAGTTCCCCTGTTGTCGCACAAAATGGGTGCGGCTCTGTCCTGCTGAGAGTGTCTGCAACCTTACCCCATCTTATCCATGCAAAGAAGGTGACAATTAAAAAATCAAGCAATATCAACCCCTTGTGAAGAACATGAAATAAATATTCCCACTAGGAAACCCGTTGGCACAGGCATTGCTTTTCATATTAGGAAAGTAAAATTCCCAGCAGGAATGTTCCACTGCGGAGCATGCTGGATAACCCGAATCGACTCAGCGAGGTGTCTGATGGCTTCTAATCCAGAGCAGTTCATTACGGAAAACGGAATTAAGTTTGTGCTTGCCCAGTTTGTGGATATTCACGGTGTGGCAAAAACCAAATCGGTTCCGGCGCATTGCCTGATGGATGTTGTAAATGAAGGTGCAGGTTTCGCAGGTTTTGCCGTATGGGGTCTGGGTATGGAACCACATGGTCCTGACTTCCTCGCCCGTGGTGATCT
This sequence comes from Oceanospirillaceae bacterium, assembly GCA_002706025.1. Taxonomy (GTDB): domain Bacteria; phylum Pseudomonadota; class Gammaproteobacteria; order Pseudomonadales; family Oceanobacteraceae; genus Venatoribacter. The sequence continues at coordinate 16,664 of PAJK01000098.1, read as the reverse complement.
CGACACTTTGTCTGTGGTGCCATGGCAACCGGGTTACGCCCGTATCGCCTGTGAAGGTTATGTGAACGGTGAACCGTATCCGTATGACAGCCGCGTGGTACTGAAGAAGCAGCTGGCCCGTCTGGCAGATAAAGGCTGGACGCTGAATACCGGTCTGGAACCTGAATTCTCGCTGTTTAAACGTCGCCCGGATGGCTCGCTTGGTCCGGTGGATGAAACCGATACGCTGGATAAACCTTGCTATGACTACAAGGGTCTGTCGCGCTCCCGTGAGTTTCTGGAAAACCTGGTTGATTCACTGCAGAAAGTCGGCATGGACGTTTATCAGATCGACCACGAAGACGCCAATGGTCAGTTTGAAATTAACTACACCTACAGCGATGCCTTAACCTCTGCTGACCGTTTTACCTTTGTGCGTATGGCCGCGGGTGAAATCGCTAATGACCTCGGCATGGTGTGTTCTTTTATGCCGAAGCCTGCCTCTGACCGTACCGGTAACGGCATGCATTTCCATTTATCCATCGCTGATAAAGACGGTAAAAACCTGTTTGGTGATGACAGCGACAAGCATGGTCTTGGCCTGTCAAAAATGGCTTACCACTTTACCGCTGGTCTGCTGCATCACGCCAAAGCCCTGTGTGCCATCGCGGCACCTACCGTGAATTCTTATAAGCGTCTGGTTGTGGGTGGTTCTGCTTCCGGTGCGACCTGGGCACCGGCGTATATCTGTTACGGCGATAACAACCGTTCGGCCATGGTACGTATTCCATATGGTCGTCTGGAATTCCGCCTGCCGGACTCCGGCTGTAACCCATATCTGGTGCATGCCGCTCTGATTGCTGCGGGTCTCGATGGTATCGAGCGCGAGCTGGAGCCGGGCGATCCGATGAACATTAACCTCTATGCCCTGACGCCGGAAGAGCGCGCCGCTAAAGGCATTGAAATTCTGCCGCAGAATCTGAACGAAGCCATTGATGCGCTGGAAGCCGACAGCATTCTGACTGAATCCATCGGTAAAGAGGTGATGGGTGAATTTATTAAACTGAAACGTGATGAATGGGTTGAATACAGCCGCCACGTATCTGACTGGGAAGTTGCCCGTTACGGCGAATTTTTCTGATCACAGTCTTTGAAAGGGTAATTTTTTATGTGTGGAATTGTAGGTCTTTATTTAAAAAATCCGGCCCTGGAAAGCCAGCTGGGTGCTCTGTTTGAGCCTATGCTGATTTCCATGACCGACCGTGGCCCTGACAGCGCCGGTTTCGCAATTTATGGCGATGAAGTGCCGGATGGCTGGATCAAACTGACCCTGCGTCACCACGATCTCGGATACAGCTGGGAAGCACTTTCCAGTGAGATTAAAGAAAAGCTGGGTTGTGAAGTGGACTGGTTCAGTAACCACTGTGTGGCGGTCTTTAAAGTACACGCCGAATCTGCTGCGGTAGAAAGTGTGATTGCCGAATTTGACGCCGATGTGCTGATTCTGAGTGCCGGACAGTCAATTGAAATTCTGAAAGAAAAAGGTCTGCCAGAAGAAATTGCCGGCAAATTTAACCTGGCTGGTATGAAAGGCACACACATTATTGGCCACACCCGGATGGCGACCGAATCTGCGGTAACCATGGAAGGCAGCCACCCGTTCTCCACCGGCATGGATTTATGTCTGGTGCACAACGGCTCACTGTCTAACCACAACCGTCTGCGTCTGGAGCTGGAACGTCAGGGCGTTAAATTCGTCACTGAAAACGATTCTGAAGTGGCTGCCGGCTATCTGACCTGGCGTCTGCGTGAAGGCGATACGCTGAACGAAGCACTGAAAAATGCCCTGAAAGATCTCGATGGTTTCTTCACCTTCACCATTGGTACCCGTGATGGTTTTGCTGTGATCCGTGATCCGATCGCCTGTAAGCCTGCGGTACTGGCTGAAACCGAAGACTATGTTGCCATGGCTTCCGAATATCAGGCACTGACAACCCTGCCGGGTATTGAAAATGCCAAAGTCTGGGAACCGGAACCTGCCACCATTTATGCCTGGGAGCGCGGCCAGTAAGTGCCCCGGAGGAAAAGCTATGAAAATTATCGATCTTGAAAAATCCACAGTACGTGAACTGAATCAGGCCTTACACGATCAGCACGAAGAGTGCACCGAGCGTGAATGGGAAGTGACCGGTGTTAAGGGTGACCACAATCTGGCGGTTGGTCTGGATGAAAGTATTTCCGTTCATATTAAAGGCCATGCTGGTTACTACTGCGCGGGCATGAACAAAAAAGCCAACATCGTGGTACATGGCAATGCTGGCCAGGGTGTGGGCGAAAACATGATGTCAGGTCAGGTACGGGTGATGGGCGATGCGTCGCAATCTGCCGGTGCTACGGCCCATGGTGGTCTGCTGGTGATTGAAGGTAACGCCGGTGCCCGTTGCGGTATTTCCCTGAAGGGCGCCGACATCGTGGTGAAAGGCAACGTGGGCCACATGAGCTGCTTTATGGCTCAGGCCGGAAATCTGGTGGTGTGCGGTGATGCCGGTGATGCGCTGGGTGATTCCCTGTACGAAACCCGCATTTATGTGAAAGGCACGGTGAAGTCCCTGGGCGCTGACTGCGTCGAAAAAGAAATGCGTGCTGAGCACATTCAGGAACTGACCGATCTGCTGAACCGCGCCGGCGTGGATGAAAATCCATCCAGCTTTAAACGCTATGGTTCTGCACGGAATCTGTACAACTTCAAAGTTGATAACGCATCCGCTTATTAATGCGCCGGGAGAATGAAGATGAGTGATAAAGATTTAGACGTCAACGCCGGCCTGCGCGAGTCATCGACTTTTGACTTACACAGCATGGCAGAAATCCGCCGTGCCGCAGAAACCGGTATTTACGATATCCGTGGTTTTGGTGCCAAGCGTAAAGTACCGCACTTTGATGATCTGCTGTTCCTCGGTGCCAGCATGTCGCGCTATCCGCTGGAAGGTTACCGTGAAGCCTGTAATACCAAGGTGACGCTGGGTACCCGTTTCGCCAAAAAACCGATTGAACTGGATATTCCGGTAACCATCGCCGGTATGAGCTTTGGTGCACTGTCTGCCAACGCCAAAGAAGCACTGGGTCGCGGTGCGTCCGAAGTGGGTACCTCCACCACCACAGGTGATGGCGGTATGACGCCGGAAGAGCGCGGTCAGTCGAAGAAACTGGTCTACCAGTATCTGCCATCCCGTTACGGCATGAACCCGGATGACCTGCGTAAAGCCGATGCCATTGAAGTGGTTCTCGGTCAGGGTGCCAAACCTGGTGGTGGTGGTATGCTGCTGGGACAGAAAATTACTGATCGTGTGGCGCAGATGCGTACGCTGCCAAAAGGCGTGGATCAGCGTTCTGCCTGTCGTCATCCGGACTGGACCGGCCCGGACGATCTGGCGATTAAAATTCAGGAACTGCGTGAAATTACTGACTGGCAGGTGCCGATTTATATCAAGGTGGGTGCCACCCGTACTTACTACGATGTAAAACTGGCGGCTAAAGCCGGTGCTGACGTGATCGTGGTTGATGGTATGCAGGGCGGTACTGCAGCGACGCAGGAAGTGTTTATTGAGCACGTGGGTATTCCTACCATGGCGGCGATTCCGCAGGCTGTGCAAGCGCTGCAGGAGATGGGTATGCACCGCAAAGTGCAGCTGATCGTTTCCGGTGGTATCCGCAATGGCGCTGACGTTGCCAAGTGTATGGCACTGGGCGCAGACGCTGTGGCTATCGGTACCGCGGCACTGATCGCACTGGGCTGTAACCACCCGAAATGGGACGAAGAGTTCCGTAAAATTGGTTCTGCTGCCGGTTATTATGACGACTACCACGAGGGCAAAGACCCGGCGGGTATCTCAACTCAGGATCCTGAGCTGAGCAAACGTCTGGATCCGGTTGCCGGTGGCCACCGTCTGGCAAATTATCTGCGGGTTTTAACCATGGAAGCCCAGACTCTGGCGCGCGCTTGTGGTAAAAACGACCTGCGAAATCTGGAGCCGGAAGATCTGGTGGCTCTGACCGTAGAATCCGCCGCTATGGCACGCGTACCGCTGGCCGGTACCAGCTGGATTCCTGGTCAGGGTTTCTGAACCTAAGTATTTAACCGTACTGATAACCCCTGCGCCGTTTCGTATGGAACGGCGACAGGTTCGCTGTGCCCGGATACAGCATATATAGAAAAACTATATTTACAGAATATGTATTAACAGGAGCAACACATGAGTACTCAGTCTGAAGCAAACCGGCAGTTTATTTTAAAAACCAGCTGTAAAGCGGGCAGTGGCATCGTGGCTGGCGTCAGCAGCTACCTTTCTGCACAGGGTTGTTACATCAGTGAGTTAGCTCAGTTCGATGATCAGGACAGCGGGCAGTTCTTTATGCGTGCCTGCTTCCACTTCGAAGATCCGGCCGATAAGGATCCGAAATCACTGCGCGAAGGTTTTGCCCCGGTAGCGGAAAAGTTTGGCATGGAATGGCAGATGTTTGATGCCAGCGCCCCGACCCGCACGCTGATTATGGTGAGTAAGGCCGACCACTGTCTGGATGACCTGCTGTACCGCATGCACAAGGGTGAGCTGAATATGGAAGTGACTGCCGTGGTTTCCAACCACCAGGATCTGCGTCCTATGGTTGAACGCGAAGGCATCCGTTTTATTCACCTGCCGGTGACCAAAGACAACAAGCCGGAACAGGAAAAGCGTCTGCTGGAACTGGTGGATGAAACCAAATCTGATCTGGTGGTCCTTGCCCGCTATATGCAGATTCTTTCTGATGATCTGTGCCGTCAGCTGGTGGGCCGTGCAATTAATATTCACCACTCCTTCCTGCCAGGTTTTAAAGGCGCACGCCCTTACTATCAGGCTTACGACCGCGGCGTAAAACTGATTGGTGCAACGGCGCATTATGTGACTTCGGATCTGGATGAAGGTCCGATCATTGAGCAGTCCGTACAGCCGGTGGATCACACCTTCGGTCCTGAGCGTCTGACTGCGGCCGGTCGTGATACCGAAACCATGGCGCTGGCCCGTGCGGTGAAGCGTCATACTGAACACCGTGTATTCCTCGATGGCAACAAAACCGTCGTCTTTAAATAACGGGTTCAGCTAACAAGGAAATCACAATGGCACAGATAATTGATGGAAAGCAGATAGCCGCCGACCTGGTTGCTGAAGTCGCTAACGGAGCTCAGGCCATATTCTCTGAATATGGCATCCGTCCGGGGCTGGCAGTCGTGCTGGTCGGCGACGATCCCGCCAGTCAGGTGTATGTACGCAATAAAGTGGCGCGGGCAACCGAAGCCGGTCTGAACTCAATTGAGCACAGACTGCCCGCAGATACCGATCAGGTAACACTGAATGCTCTGGTTGACGAGCTGAATAACGATCCGGCAGTGCACGGTATTCTGGTGCAGCTACCGTTGCCAGAGCAGCTTAATGAAGAGGAAATTATTTCCCGCATTAATCCGCGCAAAGACGTTGACGGTTTTCATCCGATTAACGTCGGTGAACTGGCGATCGGGAATGCCACTCTGGTGCCCTGCACACCACAGGGTTGCCTGCTGATGCTGGAAAAAACACTCGGCGATTTAAGCGGTAAACACGCAGTGGTTATTGGCCGTTCAAATATTGTCGGTAAACCGATGGCGTTACTGTTACTGCACGCTAACTGTACCGTCAGCATTGTGCATTCACGCACACGCAATCCGCAGGAACTGTGTAAACAGGCGGATATTGTGGTGGCTGCGGTTGGCCGTACAGAAATGGTGGATGCCAGCTGGGTAAAAGAAGGCGCTACTGTGATTGATGTGGGCATTAACGTCACTGAACGTGACGGTAAACGCAAACTGCTTGGTGACGTTAATTTTGCCGATGTAGAGCCGGTTGCTAATGCTATTACACCGGTACCGGGTGGGGTAGGTCCGATGACCATTGCCTGTCTGATGAACAACACCCTGATTGCGGCACGCAACCAGCTTTCATAAAAGCGCCTGCTTGCCAGAGCGGCAGTATTCTCTGCCGCTCAAAAAATACAGAATTTCCAACTTAGGAGGGCTGACGATGCCTTTCTCGTTACTTAAATACGGTCTTAATAACGATTATCCGTTTGAAAAAGACGCGGATCTTCCTGCGCCTTCAAAGCTGAAATCTCACTATGATGTGGTGATTATCGGTGGTGGTGGCCATGGTGTGGCTACAGCGTATTACCTGGCGAAATACCACGGTATTACCAATGTCGCAGTGCTTGAGAAAGGTTATCTTGGCGGCGGTAATACTGCGCGTAATACCGCTGTTATCCGCTCTAATTATCTGACTTCCGAAGGCGTAAAGTTTTATTCAGAGTCAGTGAAGTTATATCAGGATCTGTCCAACGAATTTGATTTTAATATTATGTATTCACGTCGCGGTCAGCTGACCCTGGCGCATACCGATTCAGCCATCCGTGCATTCCGTCAGCGTACCGAAGTGAATAAACACTTTGGCGGCAAAACCGAATTAATTGGTCCGCAGGAAATCCGCGAGTTAGTCCCGACCCTGAATATGAATCCTGGCCATATGCCGGTGCTGGCTGGTCTGTGGCATATGGATGGCGCAACAGCGCGTCACGATGCCGTGGCCTGGGGCTATGCCAAAGGGGCGACTCAGCGCGGTGTGGAATTGCATCAGCTGACCGAAGTCACCGGCGTGAAAGTTGAAAACGGCAAAGTCACCGGCATTAAAACCAACCGCGGTGATATTGGTTGTGGCGTCGCGGTACAGGCGGTTGCCGGGCATAGCTCAATCCTGTCAGAAATGGCGGGCTTCCGTCTGCCGATTGTGACTTACCCGCTGCAGGCCATGGTGACCCAGCCGGTTAAACCTTTCCTTAATCCATTAGTGAGCTCACCTGCCTTCCACTGTTATGTGCAGCAGACAGGACGCGGTGAAATTGTGATCGGCGGCGGTTCAGATCCATATCCGCTGTACGGCACCCGCTCTAATCTGGATTTAAAAGAAGGCCTGCTGGCTCATGCGGTAGAACTCTTTCCTTTTATGTCGAATTTAAAACTGATGCGTCAGTGGGCAGGTATCACGGATATGACCTCAGATTACAGCCCGATTATGGGGCTGAGCCCGGTGGAGAATTATTTCCTTGATGCGGGCTGGGGTACCTGGGGCTTTAAAGCCACACCAATCTGCGGCAAAACCATGGCAGAGCTGGTGGCCAGTGGTGGCAAAGTACCGGAATTGATTCAGCCGTTTGCCATGGACCGTTTTGATACCTTCCGTCAGGTTAATGAAATGGGCGCGACGGCGGCTTCCCACTAACAGAGGATTTATGCAATGAAAATTATGAATTGCCCTCTTAACGGGCCGCGCAATATCAGCGAGTTTGTCTATGGCGGCGAAGTAAAACAAATGCCGGATCCGGCCAGCTGCACTGATAAAGAATGGGCTGAGTATGTGTTCTATCACAACAACGGTACTGGCGTTGTGCGTGAGTGGTGGCTGCACGCGCCATCCGGTTACTGGTTTATTGCGGAACGTCATCGTGTCAGTGGTGAAGTATCCCGAACTTATGATCCGTCCGAACTTGATCAGAGTGAATTTTTCGCGGCTATTCCGGCAGTGCCTGAGGAGGCAAACTCATGAGTGGCGAACAACGTCTTAATGCACCCATGGGGCTGCTGATTGATCGTAATCAGCCAGTCAGTTTCAGTTTCGAAGGGCGCCATTATCGTGGCTTTGCTGGTGACTCTGTAGCCAGTGCTTTAATTGGTAACGGTCAGTGGCTGCTGTCACGTTCTTTTAAATATCATCGTCCGCGCTCTGTTTTAACCATGGCAGGTCAGGACGCCAATACTCTGGTGCAGCTCGCCTCAGATCCTAACGTATTGGCGGATCGTACTCCCATTTCGGAAGCCTTGCGGGTGGAAGGCCAGAATTACGCCGGCACACTGGAAAACGACCGTGATGCTGTTTTAAATAATTTCGGTCGTTTTATGCCGGTGGGTTTTTATTACCGCGCATTTTACAAGCCGAAAGGCATCTGGGACTGGTGGGAAAAGATCATCCGTAAAAAAGCAGGCCTGGGTACTGTGGATCTGAAAGCCAGAGCCGGTTACCACGATAAAGAATTCCTGCACTATGACCTGGTGGTGGTCGGAGCCGGCCCTGCGGGTTTATCTGCCGCGCTGACTGCAGCCGAAGGTGGTGCCAGCGTGCTGCTGCTGGATGAGAACAGCGTGATTGGTGGTGCGCTGAATTACAGTCGTTTTGATGCGGCTGGCGTGCACGCTGAAGGTCTGCGCAACGGCTTAATTGAACAGGTTGAAGCGCAGCCAAATATCCGGGTCATGACAGAAGCTACCTGTAATGCCTGGTTTACAGATAACTGGTTGCCGGTGATTAAAGGCAGTCGTCTGTACAAGGTGCGCGCCAAAGAATGCATTGTCGCTGCCGGTGCTTATGAACAGCATGTGGTATTCCGTAATAACGATCTGCCAGGTGTGATGATGTGCAGTGCAGCTGAGCGGCTGATGAAACTGTATGCAGTAAAACCTGGTAATAAAGCTGTGGTACTGGCAGGTAACGACGAAGCTTATTTAACGGCGCTGACGCTGGCTGAGCAGGGTGTTCAGGTTCAGGCTTTGATCGATATGCGCGATAAGGCGCAGGACAGTGTGCTGAGCGAAGCGGTCAGTGATGCCGGTATTAAAATTATGACGGGTAAAACCGTCTATGAAGCCCTGCCAACTAAAGGCAATAAACATATTGCCGCCGTAGATGTACGCAGCATTACCGGGCAGGGGAAAGTCGCTGACAGCGGCGAAACCATTGAGTGTGATCTGCTGTGTATGTCAGCGGGCTTTATGCCGGCTTATCAATTGCTGTGTCAGGCCGATGCGAAACTGAGCTATGACGATGAGCGTGCCCGGTTTGAAATTAACAACCTGCCGCCACATCTTTATATCGCCGGCTCTGTGAATGGTGTTTATACCCTGGATGCAGTTATCGCCGATGGCAAAGCAAAAGCTATTCTGGCACTGGAAAGCCTGGGCAAACCTTTCCTCGCTGAAGTTCCTACCGTGCACTGTGATAAGCAGATGAACTTCAACTGGCCAATTTTCAAACATCCGAAAGCGAAAGAGTTTGTCGATTTCGATGAAGATCTGCAGGTCAAAGATATTGTTAATGCCACGCGCATTGGCTATCGCGACGTGCAGTTGGTGAAGCGTTTTTCAACGGTTGGTATGGGACCTTCTCAGGGGCGTCACTCGGCATTGCCGACAGCAAGACTGGTTGCCAATGCAACCGACCGCACTGTCAGCGAAACCGGTGTTACCACCGCGCGCCCGCCGTTTAATGCAGAAAAGCTGGCAGTTATTGCCGGACGTTCGTTTGATCCTTACCGACAGTCTGCCATGCATCATCGTCATGTTGAGCTTGGCGCAAAAATGATTCCGGCTGGCAGCTGGCAGCGCCCCGCATTTTACGGTGCGCCAGAACGCCGCCTGGAATGCATTGCCCGGGAAGCGCATGCGGTGCGGAATAATGTCGGTGTGATTGATGTCTCGACATTAGGTGGTCTCGAATTGCGCGGACCGGATGCCGCAGAATTTATTAACCGTATTTATACCTTTGGTTTCCTGAAACAGCCTGTCGGTAAAACCCGTTATGCAGTGCTGACCAGCGAGCAGGGCGTAGTAATTGATGACGGGGTTTCCTGTCGTTTTGCCGAAGACTGCTTCTATGTAACGGCAACCACCACCGGGGTGGATTCTGTTTACCGAAATATGCAGCGCTGGAATGCCATGTGGCGCCTGAAAGTGGACATCGCTAACGTCACTTCCGCTTTCGCGGCGGTGAACCTGGCAGGACCGAATGCGCGTAAAGTGCTGGAGAAAATTACCGGTCTGGATGTTACGTCAGAAGGCTTCCCCTATCTCGCCTGTCGCGAAGGTGATATTGAAACACCACTGGGTAGTATTCCGGCACGGTTACTGCGCGTCGGTTTTGTCGGTGAGCTGGGTTATGAAATTCATGTGCCGTCACGTTATGGCGAAGCATTGTGGGATGCGGTTATGCAGGCCGGTGCAGAATTTGGTATCACACCATTTGGTGTGGAAACCCAGCGTCTGCTGCGTCTGGAAAAAGGCCACATTATTGTCAGCCAGGATACCGATGGCATGAGTCATCCGGGTGAACTGTCACTGGGCTGGGCGATTAACCGTAACAAACCTTTCTTTGTCGGCTGTCGTTCGGTGGACATCGTTATGAACGCCAAACAGACCCGTAAACTGGTGGGCTTCACCTTACCGGCAGAAATGGTCAATAAAGGGCTGAAGCCGGAAGAGGGGCATCTGGTCCTGCGTGGTGACGACATCAGCGGCAATATTACTTCCTGTGAATACTCGCCGGCACTGGACCGCATTATCGGTCTGGCGTATGTGGGAATTGATCAGGCAGAAAGCGGCAGCACTTTCCGTGTGCGGGTTAACGGTGGCAGCGAAGTTCAGGCCAGCGTCTGTGATCTGCCTTTTTATGATGCCGATAATAAACGTCAGGAGATGTAATGATGACTGATTCAATGACAGCTGTCAGACCTGAGCAACAATTAGCGCGCAACGGCCTCTATCGGAAAATTGCTGATGCAGAGTTTGTTGCTACTGCTGAGTCTGCGATTGCAGCCAGTTTCTCTGCTGATGACAGCAGTGCGCAGAGCCGCTGTGCGCTGACCGATATGACGCCGGTAGTGCGCGGAGGATTCCGCGGTAAAGCGTCGGCGGACCATCTTCAGGCACTGGGTTTGCCAATACCGGAAAAACCCAATCAGGCGCTGACAACAGACAAAGGTGAAACGGTATTGCGACTCAGCAACACCGAATATTGGCTGCTGGGCAGCGTTACTGATTTTGGTCAGACGGTAGCGGATGTCCGTTCTCAGGCGATGCCAGCGGCAGATTGTTACCCACTGTTCTGCAACGACAGCCATGCCTGGCTGACACTCAGTGGTGAACACTGTGCCGCAGTAATGGCCAAGCTGTGTGGCGTTGATATGCGGGCGGAAGTCTTTCCGTCCGGCAGCATTGCCCAGACCTCGGTGGCACGGATTAATGCCATTGTTGTTTCACATTCTGTCGGCGGTAAAGCGGTTTTCTCTCTGCTGTTTGATACTGGCTACCATGCCTATATGTGGGATGTACTGCTGGATGCCAGCAGTGAATTCGGCGGAGTCGCCGCTGGCGTGACTGCGCTGATGGTTGATTAACCTGGTTCTAAAGTACAAAAACGCTGCCTGCATTTGTAAGCAGCGTTGCTTTCCCTCCTGTTATTTTTCTGTTTTGCTGTGTAACCGCTCACTACAATTTTATGTATCTGGCTGAATTGTAATCCGTCTTTCATTTGCTAGGCTGAAGTGAAAACATCTTTGAGTTATTCAGCCGTGAAGAACCTGACCATCCGCTTTAAAGTCCTCCTTCTTGCCATCATTCCCACTGCTCTGGTAACCGTATTTCTGGTAGCTCTGAATCTGAATCAAGCCAATGAGATTGGTCGCCATGCCGTGGATAATTTTTCTGCATCGATGGAAAATCGCATGCAGAGTGAAATCCGCAACTACGTCAATGTAGCGAAAACGTCGATTACGGATCTGCTGAAAAATAAAGGCAGCATGAGTGAAAGCGAGCTGGTAAGCAGCATGAAAGCCATTCTGCGGCCGATGCGTTTTGATGACTCGGGTTCGGAAGGTTACTTCTTTCTTTATAAATCTGACGGCGAAGTATTAATTCATGGTCTGAAACCGGAACTGGAAGGTCAGAATCTGTGGAACTTCAAAGATGTAGACGGCACGCTGCTGATTCAGGATCTGATGCGTGAAGCCAGAGCCGGTGGCGGTTTTGTCCATTATCGCTGGAAGAATGCCCAGGGTGAGAGTGCAAAAAAACTGGGCTATGCCACCATGATTCCACAGCTGGACGTTATGATTGGCAGTGGCTTCTGGGCAGACAGCCTCGATCAGGAAATCGCTGATATGGATTCCAGTATCAGCAGCTCACTGTCGCAGTCGCTGTGGACTTCTGTAGTTGCTGCCATTATTGCCCTGGGTGTCGTGCTGATGCTGGCGCTGTTGGTTGTACGCAGTATTGTTGGGCCTCTGCATTCTGCTGTGCAGGCGATGAAAGATATTGCTGAAGGCGATGGTGATCTTACTGCACGCCTCGATGCTAAGAGCGATGATGAAATTGGCCAGCTGGCTCAGGCGTTTAACGCCTTTGCTGATCAGGTGCATGAGCTGGTGTCCAGCGTACGTTCCTCTACACGCACCCTGTTTGATTCTGCCAGTGGTCTGAAGAGCATGATGGAAGGTGCTTCTCAGGGGGTGGTAAAACAGAAAGACGAAAGCGATCAGGTGGCCACCGCCATGTATGAAATGACCGCAGCGGCGCAACAGGTTGCCGGAAATGCAGCGGAAGCTTCACGCGCTGCCTCCGGTGCCAATGAGCAGGTGCACGATGCTCAGGGTCTGGTGCAGCATGCGGTATCCGTGATGACGGGTCTGTCGTCCCAGGTGGATGAGGGCGTAAAAGGTATTGAACAGCTGAGCAGTGATTCACGCCAGATCGATTCGGTACTGGAAGTGATCCGCGCCATTGCCGAACAAACCAACCTGCTGGCGCTGAACGCCGCCATTGAAGCAGCCCGTGCCGGTGAAGCCGGACGCGGTTTTGCGGTGGTTGCCGATGAAGTACGTACTCTGGCCAGTCGCACCCAGCAGAGTACGGAAGAAATTCAGGCCACCATTGAACAGCTGCAGAAAGGTGCCTCCAACGCCGTTCGTCTGATCGGCAATATTAACGAACAAAGTGAAACAGCGGCATCGGAAACCAGCCAGATTGATACCGCGCTGCGTGAAATTCAGCAATCCGTGGGTACCATCACCGACATGAATTCACAGATTGCAACCGCGGCGGAAGAGCAGACAAATGTTTCTGAAAGCATTAACCAGAACGTGCACGAAATTGTGCGGATTTCTGAAGAGACCGCTGAAGCAACGACTCAGGCGGACATAACGACCCGCAAGCTGAATGAGCTGGCCAGCCAGATGGACGCACTGGTTAAGCGTTATAAGGTCTGACTGTCTTTGTCGTATTTACGACAATAACATCAAGCCCGGTTTTGTGTGACAACACAGGCCGGGCTTTTTGTTTTCTAACGGATTGATTTTATTGGCTTTATTTTATCCGTGCCGGGTATCTGTGCTGGCGTTGCTTTTGCAATCACTAATGCACAAATGAAAGACGCGACCGCACAACGCTGTCGCCGGTACCTGTCAGTATGGAGCCTTTATGCGTTTTGAAGCCTACCCCAGCGAAATTGCCGCGCTGCCTGCTCTGTCGGATGGTGAGCGACTGGACTACTTTCTGATGCGCGCTTTTGAAACCGAAGAGTTCTGGGCTCTGAAACAGGGAACGGAATGGTTTACCCGGCCATTAACAGAAGAAATCAATGGCTTTGCGGCCGGCCAACTGATTCTGCCTGCCTGGTGTTACCGCCACTACGCCATGGATGCTGCACTGGATATCTGGACCGACTGTCGTCCTGCTTCGGTATCGCTGGAATATTTTATCGAGGAAGAAATCCCACGCCTGATCGAACAGGATATCGTACTGGATATTATGCCCCGCAATGACCAGCCTGGTTGCATGATTACCGCACACCGTCTCAGCAGTATTTTTGAAGGCATTATGGACGCTGGCGAATATCGTCTCGAAGGATAAGGCTGCCGGAAAAGAGGCAGAAGGAAAAGGCAGAAGGAAAATCAAGGGAGAAAAAGCTATGGAAAAGATCGGAATATTCTTTGGTACGGAAACCGGTACCACCCGCTTAATCGCCAAAAAGCTGCACAAACTACTGGGTGCAGATATTGCCGACAAACCGGTTAACGTCAATCGTATTCAGGCTCAGGATTTTCTCAGTTACGACGTATTGATCCTGGGTACACCCAGCTATGGTGACGGCGATATTCCTGGTAAAGAAGCCGGCTGTCTGGAAAGTAACTGGGCGGAATTTCTGCAGGAATTCGGTACGCCGGACCTGAGCGGTAAAACCATCGCCATGTTTGGCCTCGGAGCTCAGGAGCGCTATTCCGAACGCTTCGCCAGTTCGCTGATGGCACTGTATACCTTCTTTAAAAATCTGTGTGCGGACATGGTCGGTGACTGGCCATCAGAGGGTTATCAGTTTGATCACTCAGCATCCGTCAGGGACGGCCGCTTTGTCGGACTTGTCATTGATCAGCGTACGCAGAGCATGTTTACCGATGAGCGTCTGCAGCTGTGGGTTGAGCAGGTGAAACCTCAGCTGATGGCAAAACTGCAGACTGCTGCTGCCTGAGAAAGCGGTTTATTCATGATTTGAATAAACATAACGGAAGGTCAGATTAATCCGTGCGTCACTGCTGTTATCAGCCAGTACCGCATGTTCATACTGCTGTTGAAAGCCCGCCTGCATCAGCAACAGGCAGCCACTGTTAAGCAGAATATTCTGACAGGGGCTGCCATCCGCCGCACCGACAGGACGGATGCTGAACGCCCGGGTGGCACCTAAAGAAAGTGACGCTATGACAGCATTTTTACCCATCTCTTTATCATCGTCGCTGTGCCAGCCAACATAATGCTGACCGCTGCGGTACAGGTTCACCAATACGGCATTGAACAATTGGCCGGTCGCCTGCTGAACTTTTTCCCGCAATGATTGCAGTGCTGGTGTCCATGGACGGCTCTGTAACAGGTTATCAGACCAGGAATAAACAATTCCCGGGTCCGCATGCCAGGTCTGTTGGCGCGGCAGGGTAAAGCGCCGGCCATACACTTCATAATGCTGCGCTGGCCAGAGGTGCTGGTGCAGAAAAAACTGCAAGTAATCATCACTTTCTGCCGCGGTCAGGAATGCCTGCTGAATGGTCAGCAGCGCTGGTGTTGGTGGTATGAGCGGCGCAGATCCGGACTGCCCGACAGTGTCCGGACCTGCGATGCATACCGGTTCAGCTGGCATAATCCACAGCTGCAATGCAGGCATCGTCGCGCACTGTGTGCAGCGCATTATTGAACAGCATTTCGTCGCTGAACAGAATGCTGCGTGCCACCGGTAAACCGCTGTTGTCCTTAATCAGAAAAAACAGGCCGCCTTCGGGTGTCTGCCCTTTGGCAATAAACTGGCTCATCATGGAGCCGACACGGGTATCCTGAATGGCCTTATCAATCATTTCCCGGCCTTCAAAGCTCGGGCTGGTCATCAGAACATCACCTTTAGGGTTGACGTATTCGAATTGAAAGAAGCCTTCATTTTCTGCAATTACCCGGAATGTACCTGGCATAGTCATCTCCTTATTTTGCGCTGATTTTTATCTGATATTGACTGTTTGTTTACCCTGAACAGAGTGCAAAGCCCAGGCCAGACGTTAACCCGCTGATTTGCGGCGTTATTTCTGACTGTGGTTGGCCGTCTGCGGTTTTTTTGTCGTACTTACTACAGGTTTTGCGCTATTTAATACAGACGCCTGCGACTAATTCGGGGGGCGCCGATGAAATGAGGCAAAAATGCATGGATTTCAGGCTCAAAGCAGAGGTTTTCTGAGCATTCCGGTTTGCAGAATAAGGACTGTTTTTTGCAACATCTGCTGGCATAAATGCAGGCTTTCATTGCCTGCAGTCACTGCAGCCTGTTATTGCAGCCTGTTATTGCCTGGATCATCGCGTACTGAATAAAAGAAAGGAGTAAACCGTGGCTAATGAATTCAAAGCATTGAAAGAACTTGCGACTGTGTCAGCGACGGTCAGTGAGCTTGCCGGGGTGAACTCGGTTATCTGCAGTGAATTAGATTCTGCAGACTTTCGCAGTGAATACGACAGCCTGCTGCAGGATGTTGTGAATACCTATCAGGTTGTGATTGATATTATTGAGCCTTTGATGGCTCTGAATGATCGCAGCCAGTTTGACAGTCAGTTCGCTGAGTTAAGCAGCTGGTATGCGCAGCATTATCAGAAAGCACTGAGCCAGCCGCGTATTAACGCCGAGTTTACTTATGAAAAGTATCTGCAGTTCCGTAAGCGTAAAGAGGTCGCTACCGGCTATCCGCTGCTGAAGGTATGTTTTCCCCGCCTGCATGATTTTATCGACAAGTGGATTGATAATGATATCTGGCTGGCGATGTGCATCGATACATTGCTGAAGATGCTGAATCTGCAGTTGCATGAATTGCAGGATGTTTATCGGGCAGATAAAGATGAAGCCTGGATGCTGTTCTGTGCCGGCCCTGGTCGCTGTGCGCCGTATCTGAAGATGATCGAAGATAACCTGTCGGTGATTGCACAGACAGGTATCCGGGCAGAAAAAGCAGCCTGACAGGCACTGCTGTCCCACAGTTTGGGATTCATATCACGAGCCTCATCTGAGGCTCGTTTTCTTTCCTCTGTCGTGGAGGTGGATTCAGCACTTCCTGCAGTGTCTTTCGTTCGAACAGGTTTACTCTCAGAACCCGTAACATTCGTAAAACTGTCCAACCAGACCGGGCTGCATAACGGGCATAAGCCACCAGTAGATAGGTGATCATAGCAATCCAGAGTTGAGTCATCACCGCGTTGCGTGATGTCCCTGAAAACGCATGGATAT